>CABZEG010000036.1 GCA_902524655.1 uncultured Alphaproteobacteria bacterium
CATTTCCTACCTATGACACTGATTGGGACTCAGAGGCATATTTGACAGTTTCAGGTCAAAATTCTAACAATTCGGTGAGAGTAACGGACAGATTCCTATCAGCCGTTAAAGAAAATAAAGATTGGGAACTATTAAAAAGAACTGATGGAAAAGCTCTGAAGAAGGTTAAAGCAAGAGAACTATGGGATCAGATTTCACATGCAGCATGGTCTTGCGCTGACCCAGGTATTCAATATCACGATACGATCAATGCATGGCACACCTGTCCAGAAGATGGAGATATAAGAGCCTCCAATCCCTGCTCTGAGTATATGTTCCTTGATGATACAGCGTGCAATTTGGCGTCTATTAACCTTCTCAAGTATTTGAAAGATGGAAAGTTTGATCATAATAGTTTTACTCATGCCGTAGAACTGTGGACTCTCAGTCTAGAAATTTCAGTTATGATGGCGCAATTCCCTAGTAAGGAAATTGCTATAGGGTCTTTTGACTACAGAACCTTGGGGCTAGGATACGCTAATCTTGGGGGATTACTAATGAACATGGGGTTATCGTATGATAGTAAGGAGGGCAGGGCTATCTGCGGAGCAATAACTGCTTTGATGACAGGTGTGTCATATAAAACGTCAGCGGTATTAGCTGGAGAAGTGGGATCATTTAAGAGATTTACAAAAAACAAAAAACACATGTTGAGAGTCATAAAAAATCATAAGATAGCAGCTTTCGGCAAAAAAAGTGGCTACGATAGGGTTAATGTTACACCCGTACCACTTGACACTGATCGTTGCCCTGACCCAAGTCTAGTTACAGTTGCCCAAGAAGCTTGGACTGAAGCATTAAACCTTGGCAAAAAAAACGGGTTTAGAAATGCTCAGGTCTCCGTAATTGCACCTACAGGGACAATTGGATTGATAATGGATTGTGATACAACAGGAATTGAACCCGATTTTGCGCTTGTCAAATTTAAAAAACTTGCGGGAGGAGGGTATTTCAAAATAATAAACCAATCTGTGCCCACCGCACTCAGGGTTCTCGGGTATGATCAGCAAAAGATAGACTCGATAGTTAGCTATGCAGTAGGCAATGGTTCTTTGAAAAATTGCCCAAAAATAAACCCCACGTCTTTATTGGGTCATGGGTTCTCATCTAAAGAAATTGAAAAAATAGAGAAAGCCTTACCAACCGCTTTTGATATTAAGTTTGTATTCAACCAGTGGACATTAGGGCAGGAATTTTGTCGAGACACTCTTGGGGTGCCGATGGAAAAACTTAATGACCCGAACTTTAGTTTACTATCTCATCTAGGCTTTAGTAAGGAAGATATATCCCTCGCAAATGACTTTGTGTGTGGAACGATGACTCTAGAAGGAGCTCCCAATCTTGATGAAGAGCATTTATCGGTATTTGACTGCGCAAATCCTTGTGGAAAGAAAGGGAAAAGATATCTTTCAGTAGAAAGCCATATATATATGATGGCGGCTGCACAACCATTTATTTCTGGGGCAATTTCAAAAACAATTAATATGCCAGGAAATTCGTCTATAAAGGATTGTAAGGATGCTTACGAACTAAGCTGGTCCTTGGGTGTCAAAGCCAATGCGCTTTATAGAGATGGTTCAAAGCTTTCCCAACCTCTTTCTTCAGCATTAATTGATGACGAAAATGAAGGGCTAGAGGAGAGCACTAGCCAAGAACCTAATGTGGAAAAGGTGTTAGAACAGATCGTATATAAAGAAATAGTGAAGGGGCGATCGAAACTTCCAGAAAGAAGAAAGGGCTACACACAAAAAGCAATTGTTGGAGGACATAAAGTATATCTTCGCACTGGTGAATATGGCGATGGAAAATTGGGAGAAATTTTCATAGATATGCATAAAGAAGGAGCTGCTTTCAGAGCTATGATGAATAACTTTGCTATAGCAGTCTCCGTAGGATTACAATACGGCGTACCCCTCGATGAATTTGTAGAAGCCTTTACGTTTACTAGATTCGAACCTGCCGGGCTTGTTCAAGGTAATGACACCATTAGAAATGCAACCTCAATTTTAGATTATATTTTCAGAGAGCTAGCTATATCTTACTTAGATAGAACAGATTTGGCTCATTCCATACCTGAAGATAACCTCGACACTTTAGGCGAAAAAGTGGACGCTGGTAAAACCTCAAAAAATGATGGCATAGGGAAAGAAGAGGGTTCTCTCGAAATGATTAAAGAGCTTTCCAGCTCCGGATATCTAAGAAAAAGATTTCCAACGGTGAGTGATAAACCTCAACAGAAGGTGATAACCGCAGGCAATGTAACAGGCACTAATGTAAAAGAGTCTTTACAAGTCTCAGATCAAATAACGAAAGCAAAGATGCAAGGATATGAAGGCGACCCCTGCAATGAATGTGGTAATTTCACATTGGTGAGAAATGGAACTTGTTTGAAGTGCAATACGTGCGGAAGTACCTCTGGGTGCAGTTAAAAACGCTAGCTAGAATTGTCGCCTCTAAGTAACGCGACAATTCCTGTTCTGGCCATTTCTTTAAGACCCAAAGGAGCCATTAGCTCAGCAAATGCATCTATCTTATCCGAAGTCCCCGTAAGTTCGAAAGTAAAGCTTTTTAGAGTGCTGTCCACAACCTTTGCCCTAAACACATCTGCAAGCCTCAGAGACTCCACTCGCTGATTGCCGTTTGCAACAACCTTGAATATTGCAAGCTCTCGTTGAACAGCCTTACCTTTAATAGTTAGATCTATTACTTCATGAACAGGAACCATTCTGTTGAGTTGTGCTTTTATTTGGTTTATTACCTTTGGAGTTCCAGTTGTGACTATCGTAATTCTAGATCTTTGTCCATCGGGATCCACCTCCGCAACCGTTAAGCTGTCAATGTTATAACCTCTGCCAGAAAACAAGCCAATAACCCTTGCTAAAACACCAGATTCGTTATCAACAATAATAGAAAGAGTATGTGCAGCTTCATAGTCAAGATTAGGATCCCTGAGATTGTAAGCGCTTTGTTTATTTACCCCTTTTTTCAATTTTAAAGACATTTTTCTAAGCTCTTTCCGTATTAGTTAGACCAATACAGCACCATCATCTGAGATACTGTTTTCTTCCGTTTGTTCCCCAAGAATCATTTCGTTATGAGCTTTACCAGATGGGATCATGGGAAAACAATTTTCATGTTTTTCGACCAAGCAATCAAATAGTACTGGGCCAGGATAGTCAATCATTTCTCTGATATTATCATCTAGCATAGCAGGGTCTTCACATCTTATGCCTTTTATCCCATATGCCTCTGCTAGCTTTACGAAATCAGGTAAAGCATCAGACCAGCTGTGGGAATACCGTTCTCCGTGTAATAATTCCTGCCATTGTCTTACCATGCCAAGTCTTTCATTATTTAAAATAAACTGCTTTACGGGTAATTGGTATTGTACAGCGGTTCCTAATTCTTGCATGTTCATAAGCCAGCTCGCCTCTCCGGCGACATTGATTACAAGAGAGGTTGGGTGGGCGATTTGAATACCAATGGATGCTGGAAAACCATATCCCATTGTCCCTAGTCCACCTGATGTCATCCACCTATTAGGTTCTTCAAATCCCATAAATTGTGCTGCCCACATTTGGTGTTGACCAACTTCAGTCGATACAAATCTATTGTAAGACTTAGTCAGTTCTTCTAATCTTTGAACGGCATATTGAGGCTTGATAACACTGGAAGAATTCTCGTAGCCAAGTGATTGAACTCCTTTCCAATTATTTATGGATTTCCACCAAGCGCTTAATTTTTTTTCATTTACTTTAGAACCTCTTTCCTTCCACCTAGCTAATAGCACGCTCAGTATCTGAGAAACATCCCCAATTAAAGGCGCATCTACAGTTATGTTTTTATTTATTGAAGAAGGGTCAATATCTAAGTGAACCTTGTAAGAGTTCGGACTAAAAGCGTCAATTCGTCCTGTTATCCGGTCGTCAAAGCGAGCGCCAATACAAAGCATAAAGTCACAGTCGTGCATAGACATATTGGCTTCATAAGTGCCATGCATACCTAACATTCCTAACCAGTTTTTCCCTGAAGCAGGATAACAGCCCAGCCCCATTAGAGTAGAAGTTATTGGAAAATTTGTACCAGCGACCAAATTCCTGAGTGAGTTTACTGCTGATCGACCGGAATTTATAACGCCGCCTCCACTGTAAATTATAGGCCTCTCTGCTAGTTCTAATCTACTTATTGCTTCATCCAACATATTGAGATCAATAGAGGGATCTTTTTTAATAAAGTTCTTTTTAATTTCGTTTTTCTTAGTGTAGCAACCAGAAGCAAACTGCACGTCTTTTGGAACATCTACCAAAACGGGCCCAGGCCTACCAGTTCCTGCAACTTCAAAGGCTTTGTGTATAGTTTCGGCTAGTTTGTTTGTATCTTTAACAAGCCAGTTATGTTTTGTGCAAGGTCTAGTGATACCCACGGTATCCGCTTCCTGAAAGGCATCATTCCCTATCATAAAAGTAGGCACTTGGCCGCTGATTACCACAATTGGGACACTGTCCATTAATGCATCTGTAAGCCCCGTGACTGAGTTGGTTGCGCCTGGTCCAGAGGTGACAAAAACCACACCAATTTTTCCAGTAGATCTTGCGTATCCTTCGGCAGCATGAGTAGCAGCTTGCTCGTGTCGAACAAGAATATGTTTGATTTTCTTTTGCTGAAATAGTTCGTCATAAATTGGCAGAATCGCACCCCCAGGATAGCCAAAGACGGTATCCACACCCTGATCAATCAAAGCTTTTATCACTATCTCTGCGCCAGTAATTTTATTTGCCTGTGTCATATTAAAGTCTCTTTGATTTAAAAACGTTGTTTAGACTATGACTGTAAGGCAATCGTTCTTTTTTTTAAAGAGTTTATTTAAATTTTGATTTTGAAGCTATCTAAAGTCCGAAAGAACTATTGTCTTGTGTGAAAGGAGGTGAAAGGTGGGCTGTGATATATTTGAGTTTTATATTTTTTATGTGCTTGATATTGACAAGTAACTAGGCTATATAAGGAGGTTATTTATGTAGTTGAATAGTATTTAAATAAACTTAGTTGGAGGAAATATGAAACGACGTGATTTTATTACAAAGGCAGGTATTGGAACTGCCGCAGTAGCTGGAGCAGCACTAGCAGCACCAGCTGTAGCTCAAGAGAGAAAAGTGCTGACATGTGTATCAAGTTGGCCAAGGGACTTTCCAGGTCTAGGAACTTCTGCTCAAAGGTTAATGGAAAGAATAACGCAGCTTTCAGAAGGTCGGATTACCATGGAGTATTTTGCTTCTGGAGAAAAAGTGGGTGGTCTTGATGTTTTTGATGAAGTAGCCTCTGGTAACTCATCATGCTACATCTCTGCTGACTATTATTTTACGGGGAAACACCCAGGTTTCGCTTACTGGACATCGGTTCCCTTCGGCATGACTTGTCCTGAGTGGTGTGCATGGGTAAAATTTGGCGGTGGCCAGGCTCTGTGGGACGAAGTGTCCGGAGAGTTTGGTCTTAAGGCCATCACTTGTGGTTCAACAGGTACGCAGGCCGGCGGTTGGTTTAATAAGGAAATTAACAGTGCTGATGACCTTAAGGGTCTAAAAATGCGTATCCCAGGGTTAGGTGGACAAGTTATATCTAAACTTGGTGGCACAACCGTTACACTTCCAGGCGGTCAAATTTACGAGAACCTTGTATCTGGTTCAATAGATGCGACCGAGTGGGTTGGTCCTTACAATGACTACTTTATGAAATTTTATGAAGCAGCAAAATTCTACTACACCGGTGGAATGCACGAGCCAGGAGGAGGACTTTCTTTTGCATTCAACGCAAGCCTATGGGGTAGCATGACAGAGTGGGAAAAGGCCATTATAACCGCTGCTGCCTTTGAAGAACAGGCTGCTCAGTATGAAGAAGGTATAGCTAAGAATGGTGAGTATCTTGGCAAACTCGTTAATGAGCAGGGCGTAGTAGTGAAAGCCTTTAGTGATGAGGTTTGGGACTCTTTTGGTGATGCCTCTGCTGAGGTCTATGAAGAAGTGAGAGATCACAGCGCGTTAGCTAAAAAGATTGATGACGCTTTCCAAAAAGCTCTGAAAGAAATTGGTGGTACAATGGCAAAATTTGAAGGTACTTTTGTTAACCAAAGAAACAGAGTGTTGGGCATAGAAGCTTAAGACGTATTATTGTTGGTTGGCGCGCTTTGTGCTCGCCAACCACTAAACGGAATAATTTATGACTGATAGTGCTATGAACGGACAAGCAGTAGATAGGGTATGGAAGAGATACCTAGGATGGACTACTGTTTCTTTGTTGGTTGCATTCTTAATTAACAACTTTCTTAACATCTATTTTGGTTTTGAGAGATTATCATCCTTGTTCACAGGATTTAGCTACACTGGTAGCATCACCTTATTTATCTATATTGCTTTCATTGCTTTGGGAATGTGGTATGTAAATAGTTCAGTCAACGAGAGTTACAGAGACCAAGCAAAAAAATTGCATGGGTTTAATGTATACTTTTTGAGAGGATGCTTCTTTGCAGTTTTGTTCATAGGCTGTATCGACTTTTTTCTGGCGTTGTTGAGATCTATAGATGTGTTAAAATTGCTTGTTGGTGAAACCACGTCCAGAGCATTGGGGCTCGGAAATGTCGTAGGTCCTTATATACACGTTCCTCTGATAGTTTTAGGTTTTATCGTCGCTAACTTCTCAAAGACATTGGGATGGACGTGGTTGGCCCTCTTAATTGTATTCGCTGAGCTTGTGATCGTTATCTCTAGGTATCTTTTTTCGTACGAACAGTCTTTTATGGCAGATTTAGTCAGATACTGGTATGCGGCACTATTTTTATTCGCGTCTGCCTATACTTTATACGATGAGGGTCATGTTAGAGTGGACGTAGTATATGCAGGTCTTAGTGAAAAAGTAAAAGCATATGTGAATGCGTGGGGTTCATACATACTGGGCGTTGTGACTATGGTTGTAATTGTACTTATTGGATTTAACGGAAAGACATCAATTATAAATTCCCCCTTATTAGTGTTCGAGATTACGAACCAAGGCATAAACGGAATGTTTATAAAATATCAGATGGCCATGTTTTTAGGAATATTCGGTGTTACAATGATGGTACAATTTATAGTCCAATTTTTTGACAGTATTGCTGACATAAATGGAGAACCAGGGAAACGCGACACATCAATACAGTTAGGTCACTAAATGGAACTATTTTTTCTGGCCGTTTTATTTTTAACCATGGCTTTTGCGTTAGGATCTGGCTATCCAGTGGCATTTTCACTCCCGGGGGCGGCAATTTTTTCTATAGTATTGGCTGCTTTATTTGGTTATTTGATTGAGAGCGACTCAGCCGCTTATTTCCATAGTGGTAGTCCATATCAATGGCTATCAGCAGGAGTTACCAATCTGAGGTTCGTCTATTGGGATGTAGAAAGAGATACTTTGATTGCGATTCCTTTATTTATATTTATGGGGATAATGCTTCAAAAGTCCAAGATCGCAGAAGATTTACTGGTTACAATGGCTAATCTCTTTGGCCCAGTGCCAGGAGGGCTAGGGATATCTGTTGTATTTGTTGGAGCTCTATTAGCTGCTACAACAGGGATTGTAGGGGCAACAGTGGTAGCGATGGGCTTAATTTCTTTACCTGTTATGTTACGCAACAAATACTCTCCTGCACTTGCCACAGGGACAATTGCGGCATCTGGAACGCTGGGACAGATCATTCCACCCTCAATAGTACTTATAATTTTAGCTGATCAACTTGGGTCAGCGGCAGATCAAGCGAGCTCGATTAGAAAGTCCTTACACAAAGAGGCTACAGGAGACCTTTCAATGCCTTCGGTAATGGATGTGACTTCGACAAGTGCTGGGGAGATGTTTTTAGGTGCATTTGTGCCTGGAGTGGTTTTGGTGTTGTTGTACATGCTATTTATTCTTATTTTGGCTCTGTTTTTTCCGCGTTTAGCCCCATCCGTTCCATATAACGGAAAAATGGATGCTAGCTTCTGGTTTAGGGTTGGCTTTATTTTAATACCACCACTTACGCTTATTGTCTTAGTGTTGGGATCGATCATTACTGGAATAGCAACTGTTAATCAGGCTGGAGCCATCGGCGCGGCAGGTGCTTTAGTGATGGCCGGTTATAGGTTGAACCCAAAACAAGATTACACTGCATATTTGCCCGCGATTATTTTGTTGATTTCTATTCTAATAATGGCATTTGCCCTATCTAACTTTGATATGAATATTTTACTCATTCAGGATGGAAGAGATTTGACGGGAATATTCATCGGTATTATAGGAGCTACTTTGTTTATTGTATCGCTTGTCTGGAGTTCTCTCAGGCTCTATAAGATCGAGGGTACTTTGAATGACGTAATGTTAGAGACCGCAAAAACCACCTCACTCGTATTTATTATTCTTTTGGGAGCTGCCGTTCTTACGGCCGCCTTCAGAGCATTTGGGGGAGAGGACCTTGTGCGTGAATTCCTTAATTCACTGCCAGGGGGATTTTGGGCAAAATTTATAATTGTTATGGCTGTTATTTTTATTCTTGGCTTTTTTCTCGATTTTATTGAGATAGCAGTCGTAGTAGTTCCTATAGTCGCTCCTATATTGTTAGCTGATCCATCCGCCAATATAACCGCAGTATGGCTGGGCGTAATGATAGGCCTTAATATACAAACTTCGTTTCTTACACCACCCTTTGGGTTTGCGCTATTTTACTTGAGAGGAGTAGCGCCCGCTATTGTCAAAACAGTACAAATGTATAAAGGCGTTGTGCCATTTATAATGCTCCAGCTACTAGCACTTTTTATAGTTGGCTATTATCCTGCACTCGTAAATTATCTTCCAAATAGAACTAGTTTCTTATCGGAAAACTCTCCGCCTCCAAAAAACCCTCGCCTTCAGTATTGTATTGAGCAATACAGTGCAACTGTGCTTTTTTCTAATGAAGATTTTGTGCAGGCAGCGGTTAGAGAACTAGGTGGAGCTGATATGAGTACGCTACCAAAGAAAATAAAGTCTAATTTAACTAATGCGGTACGAGATGGTGAAACTGCCATAGCTTCTTTGAAAAATGCTATAGAACAAGAAAGTATAATTGAAAAGGAAGCAATAGAATATCGACCAATTTTGAACAAGGTTAGAAGATTGGAAAGCCGAATAAATCAGAAAAAGCGTGAAATAAAGGAGCTTAAGAAGGAACAAGTTCTTCAAAAAACTTTAAAAAATGATGGTGCGGTAGAAGATATTGATAGTGAGATCAAAGCAATTGAAAAAGAGATTGACGGGATAGATCAGCAGAAGCCAGCAAACTGGGACCAAATCTATGGAGAATTCAAAAACCTAATGAAAGAGGAGCAGAAGCAAAGAAACATGTATAGGCGAGCAGGCGAAAACTCTTTCAAGGCCGTCAAAGAACTATCATTAGTTCTTGCTGCAAATAAAGAAATATCTCAATTGGAGGTGGAGTATATAACAATTTTTCAAAAAAGTGCTGACTTACCCAAGGAGGAAAGAATAAAAATATTTAATGATTTTTCAAAGAAAGTGAGCCAGGTAAACGGAACAAGCGATTTTAAAAGCAAGCTATCAAAAGCGATAAGAGAGTTAAAGAAGAAAAATGTTAAAGAAGAGAAAGTAAGTAAGAACCTTGATGCAGCATTGAAAGAGATCACAAAGCTTAACAATTGGGTAAGTGTTTCTAAAGAACCTCTCGAAGCTACCCTGGAAACATACCTAGAAAAGATTAAGGGATCTTTAGGAATTAGGGCACAAAACAGATTTAGCAGAGATCTCGCATTGTATCTAGCACGATGCAATGCAAATCACAGAGATTTATCACTTAACTTTTAAATTGAGTTACTCTTCTGCCGGAAGATATATAGGCGCTCCATGTCCTTCCTTGTCAACTTTGTAAGTATTAACTTCATTGCTTTCGGATAAATTTGCGGAAATCCACCTATCAGTTTTGAATATTTCAAGCGGACTAAACCGTCTTTTGTAGTCCATTTTGGGGCTGCCTTTTACCCAATAGCCCAAGTAAATAAAGCTTAGCTCCATTTCTAGCGTTAAGTTAATGTGATCCAAAATCATATAAGTACCGAGACTTCTATCCTCTAGTTCAGGATCAAATACTGAATAAACCATCGAAATACCATCATCTAAGATATCGATTAACGAAAAACTTATCAGGTCTACAGTTCCAGATCTTTCCAGATAATACTCAATTAATCTAGACTCAACGTTCGTTTCCTCGACCATTGAAGTAAAGTCGTCAACGTCCATATCCGACATTCCACCCTTGGCATGTCGTTTATTTATATAATTCTTAAAAAGCTCAAATTGTGAATCTGTAGCTATCGGTGAATTGATAACTCGAAATACATCTTGATTTTTACCTAAAATTCTTTTTTGTGATTTAGTGGGTTTAAACTTTTTACTTGGTATCCTTGCAGACATGCATGCACTACAATTTGAACAAGAAGGTCTGTACAAGACATTTTGTGATCTTCTAAATCCTTGTTTGGATAAAGAGTTGTTGAGCGACCTTGAATTACTTCCATACAAAGCGGTAAATAATTTCCTTTCAACTTTATTTTCAAGGTAGGGACAATCTTGAGGCGCAGTAACGTAAAATTGAGGATGTTGAGTAGGTGAGTGACGCATACTAAAGAATAACCCAAAATTTATAGTAGTTTCAAGCCTATCTTTTGGATCTCAAATGGCGTTGTCTGATATATTTCGTTTATCCAGTTACCATATAGAAGATGTGCGTGGCTGCGCCACCTATTTATAGGGCTCAGTTTTGGGTCGTCGTTTGGAAAATAGTTCTGTGGAACTTGTAAATTCTTTTCATTTGTTAAGTCCCTCTTATACTCTTCATTTAATGTATTACTATCATATTCTAAATGATTTAGAAGAAACAAGAGATTATTTTTTTTATCCTCAATAAGGCATGGACCAACTTCTATTGACTCTAAAAGAATCTCCAAGTTTGAGTTCTTTACAATGTCTCCTTTTAATATTTCTGTCCAGCGGCTTACTGGTACAATCAAGTCATCTGAAAAACCTCTTAAAAAATGTGAGTTAACTTTCCTATTTTTATGTCGAAATAATCCTACAGCCTTCGTTTTCAGCATTTTTTTATCTATTTTATGGAAATAATAAAGCATTGCCATTGCACCCCAACAAACTCCAAAAACTGAATGGACAGACGATTTTGCCCACTCTAAAATGATTTCTAGCTCTCCCCAATAATCAACCTTTTCAAAAGGAAGATGCTCTATCGGTGCCCCGGTTATTATTAACCCATCAAATTTTTGATGCCGCACATTATCAAAAGTCTTGTAGAAATTTTCTAGGTGCTCTTTAGATGTGTTTTTTGATATATGTGACGAAACTCTTAACAAAGTAAACTCTATTTGAAGCGGTGTTGCTCCTATAAGCCGCGCGAATTGAGTCTCAGTCTTTATCTTTTCTGGCATTAAGTTAAGTAATAATATCTGGAGAGGACGAATATCCTGTCTCTCAGCTAATTGACTCGACATTACCATAACACCCTCGTTTCGAAGGATATTGAAGGCAGGCAAATTTTTAGGAATTTTTATTGGCATTTTTCGTTATTTATTTCAACTTCTACAGCTTTTATCAAATCGGCTGCTGATTTAACCTTACGTAATTGCTCGAAATTTAATGATATGCCCCAATTTCTAGCTATTGTATTGAAAATCTCTTTCCTTCTTTTAATAAGAGCTTTAAATCCATGAACCATAAAATCATCAGGATTAACCTCATCATTTGCACTCGATCTATCTTTTTTAAAATTTTGCCATAGAGAGTTTAAGAAACCTTCCTCATAATACATTGGTTTAGGCTTTGCTAAAAATCTTTCAATTAACAATTGATAGATAGAGTCGGGTGCCTCAAGACATATTATAAGAAAATGTTTGGATAGTGATGTTAGTATTCTGTCAGTTCTGTCATAAGGATTTACTAACTCACAAATTGAACCGGAAGTATCACACACTAAGTGTGACATGTCTGGAGAATTCTCTACTAGAAAAGCTGCATTAAGGGTCGCCTTGATTTCTGCATCTCGATGCTGGTGTTGGCGTGTTAAATATTCTGCAAAAGGTATACCCCCCATCGAAGTAGATCCAGGTTTACCCAGGAAACTAGATAAATTTGTTAGATTGCCGATTTCAAAACCATCAAGTAAATATTTATGACCCTCTTTAAAAAGAAGTTTACCTATTTCATAGTCCACTGAATAGTGAGACCAATTATCTGTCTTCACTAAGCTTCGAGAGATAAATGTTTTCCCAAGCCCTGACATGCCAAGTAGAGCAAATCGCCTTAACTGGAATCCAGAAGATTCGTTAGTAACCATTTTCATATGACTTCAAGTATATCAATATGATTTGATATATCACGCGCTATTCGCTTTAGCTAGCGCATTTTGAATTTCGTCTCGAAGCTCAATTCGCTCATCCGGGCTTAGAAAAGCACCTAACTCAATATGTTGCCCTTTGCCTGTCAACGTTAGGTAATTCTTCAGTTTCGGATTATTAACGTCAATGCGTACTCTTGTCCAATAAGGGTTGCCTTCCCAAGTCTTTTGCTCTTTATTTTTTTCTTGATGCACCACGATAACCTTATTTTTTGAAATAAAAATCTCCTCAAAAATATAAGCCTGCTGAAAATTTTTTTGAAGAAGTGTTAGGAAAAGATAGAATGTCAATCCTGAGAAAATTGTGATTGTGGTTCCTATTGCGCTGCCAATAAAAGGTATTAGAGGAAGTAAAAAACCACATGCTATTAAAATAAAAACAATTTTAGTTCCGGTTGAATCTAAGGACCTATTTGGCATAAGGCGCATTCTCAGAAAAGCGGGGTCTCCCTTATCCCTCCAACTATCCAATTTTCTCAGCATAGGCTGGATATATATTAATGATTATTTACTTTCGATTCCCACATATCCCGCGTAGGTAAAGTTTCAAAAGTATGCTCGGGTGGTGGATTTGGTAAAGTCCACTCCAACGTATCTGCATGTTTACCCCAATAAGCTTCCTCTGTTACGCGCCGTCCCCAAATTAGGGTGTAGAAAATTATTCCAAAGAAAAATATAAAAGATCCAAAGGATATAAAAGCGCCAATAGATGATACATAGTTCCACAACGCGAACTGCTCAGGATAGTCTATGTAGCGCCGAGGCATACCTTGTCGGCCAAGGAAATGTTGAGGGAAGAAAGTTATATTTGATCCAATGAACATTGCCCAAAAGTGAACTTTACCAGCCCATTCAGGATATTGACGACCGGACATTTTACCAATCCAATAATAAATGCCTGCAAAGATACAAAAAACAGCACCTAGAGACATAACGTAGTGAAAATGAGCGACAACATAGTAAGTATCATGGTAAGCTCTATCGATACCAGCTTGACTTAAAACTATCCCGGTTACCCCACCAACTGTAAAAAGAAATAGAAAACCTATTGCCCACAGCATCGGTGTTTTGAACTCAACAGATCCACCCCACATTGTGGCTATCCAAGAGAAAATTTTTATTCCAGTTGGAACTGCTATTACCATCGTCGCTAACATAAAATAGGCTTGTTGTGTGACGGACATGCCTACAGTGTACATGTGGTGGGCCCATACAACAAAGCCCAACGCACCGATTGCTATCATGGCATAAACCATTGGAAGATATCCAAATACAGGTTTTTTCGAAAAAGTTGAAATTACATGACTTACTATACCGAAGCCGGGAATTACTATCATATATACCTCTGGATGCCCAAAAAACCAAAGCAAGTGCTGGTAAAGCACAGGATCTCCACCGCCAGCGGGATCAAAAAATGTAGTGCCAAAATTTCTATCAGTTAGCAGCATTGTTATTGCGCCGGCCAAAACTGGTAAAGAAAGAAGTATAAGAAAAGCTGTAACAACAATTGACCAAGGGAAAAGGGGTGTTTTGTGCAATGTCATCCCTGGGGCGCGCATATTTAAAAAGGTTGTAATCATGTTGATAGCACTCAATATGGAGGAGGCGCCGGATAGATGTATGGCAAAGATTGCAAGATCCATTGACATTCCTTGCTCTGACGTTGATAGAGGGGCATATAAAACCCACCCCACACCCGATCCTAATTGGCCGTTGCCTCCTGGCGCTAATAAGCTACAGATCGCAAGAGATGAGCCAGCTACAAACAACCAATATGATAAGTTGTTCATTCTTGGAAACGCCATGTCGGGTGCACCGATCATCAAAGGCATAAAGTAGTTACCAAAACCACCAAAGAGGGCAGGTATCACGACGAAAAACATCATGAGCACACCGTGGCCAGTGATTAAAACATTCCACATATGTCCGTTTGGTTCACCATCGGAGTTTGTCATATACTGAACTCCCGGTTCCATAAGCTCCAACCTCATGTAGACGGTAAATGCCACAGCAATAAAGCCAAGCAGGGCCGCAGTGAATATATACAGAATGCCTATATCTTTGTGATTTGTTGACATAAACCAACGAGTAAAGAAATTTTTCTTTTCGTGTTCTTGTAAGATTTGATTTGTGACATCAACCATAAAACGCCCCCTCAGCATTACCTGTGTATTAATACTATCTATATATAGTACATACTTATCAGGTTTTCCACACAAAATTTAGAGACCGTTCGACGCATGTGTTAGGTCGTTCAATTCTCAAAAATTTTTGAAAAATTTTTTTTGAATATTTTATCAATATCATCCATATCCATTGTAATTCCAAGTTCAAGTAGTGAGGTAACTCCTTTACCAGAAATACCACAAGGATTAATGTTATTGAAAAATGTAAGATCAGGATTTACGTTTAGCGACAGCCCATGGAATGTGACCCATTTTTTCACCCTTAATCCGAGCGCGGCTATTTTTTTATCATAGGTCCCGTCAGGATTAGTGCGCTCTTGATCTTCAATCCAAACACCGACTAACCCAGGAATTCTGTAACTTATAATACCTAGGTCTCTAAGTACTAAAATTATCCATTCTTCGATGTTCCACACCAATTTCTTTATATCTTTATTTCTTCTTCGCAAGTCAAGCATTAGATAAACTATTCGCTGACCAGGACCATGATAAGTTGTCTTCCCACCTCTTTTGGTTTGATGCTTGGGAATACTGACGCTGTACCTAAAATCACTAGCTTTCGCTGATGTACCAAGAGTATAAATATTTTTATGCTCTAAAAACCAGACAAGCTCTGTCGATCGTCGCAAAATTATGTTGTCAACACGTTCAAACATTTCTCGTTCGGCAGATTCATATTCGACGAAGTTTACTTCATGCTTCCATTCTATCATTTGTTCTATAAATATTTATCAAGTTGCTTTTTTATGAAAAATAGCATATCTACTTCAGATTGAAAGTTTATTAAACTCGCGGCTGTGGCGGAATCGGTAGACGCGCAGCGTTGAGGTCGCTGTGGGGTAAAACCCGTGGAAGTTCAAGTCTTCTCAGCCGCACCAAAATCTGGCTCTCATTTGACCTAATGTACTGATTAATAATCATTCTATTATTGTGATGCAACTAGGTGTGAAACAAAATGATAAACAATTGAGCAAAGTTAGTTTTGTTGTACTATTTTCATATTGACTTTTTGCATTATCAATAGATTTTGAGATATCCCATGGTCTAATTCTCTAAATGGGTGCTCAAGCGGTTTCGGCTCATTTTTTAATAAAAAAAGTTGATTAAATATTTTGAAAAAATTGACTTTGATAAGAATGTCAATAACGTCAATGTAAAGGGTTCATTTTCTAAACCAATTTAAAGATAGGGAAATTTAATGAATATTAGAGTAGACAAAAAAAAGCCTGTATGCGTTACAGGAGCCAATGGATTTATTGCTAGTTGGCTTGTAAAAAAATTAGTTGAAGAAGGGGTAACGGTGCACGCTACAATCAGGGATACAAAGGATGTGTCTAAAACTGGCCATTTAAAGAAAATCTCTAATGAAGGGCCAGGAAAAGTTGTTTTGTTTGAATCTAACCTTTTAATTGAGAATAGTTTTCGCAAAGCTATGGAAAACTGCTCGATAGTTTTCCATACTGCTTCACCCTTCATTGTAGACGTAAAAAAATTGAAGAGCGCAAAAAAAGATCTGTTTGACCCAGCCGTTAAAGGAACAAAGAATGTGGTTAATTCGGTAAACAAAATAAAAAGTATAAAACGATTAGTATTAACAAGCTCATGTGCTGCAATATATGGTGATGTTGCCGACCTTATGAATATTGAAAACGGGACTCTTACTGAAGAAAATTGGAATGTTACTTCTTCCATGGAGCATCAGCCATACTCGTATTCGAAAGTAATGGCAGAGAGGCTTTGTTGGGAAGAACTTAAAAAGCAAGATAGATGGGACTTGGTTGTGATAAATCCACCTGTGGTATTGGGACCGTCGTTGTCTGAAACTAATACTTCTGGAAGTTTAGATTTAATGAAAGCCTTTGGAGATGGATCCTTCAAATCTGGCGCCCCACCGATTCAGGTAGGCATGGTTAACGTTATTGACGTAGCTGAAGCCCATTTTCTAGGTGGTTATCTTAGGAATGCCAGTGGTAGATATATAGTTTGCGAAAAAAGTCTTTCATTTTTAGACCTTGCCAGAACATTAGAAAGAGAATTTAGTAACGTTGTATTCCCAAAAAAAGAATTGCCCAAATGGCTTGTTTGGCTAGTTGGGCCAATTATGGATAAGTCGATAACCAGAAAAATGATTGCTAGAAACATGGGTCTTAGCTGGAAAGCCGATAATTCGAAGGGAATTAAAGAATTAGGATTAAAGTATAATTCTGTAGAAAAGGCTGCGGTAAAAATGTTTCAGCAAATGATTGAACTTGATGTATTTAAAAAATGAGTTTATTTCCAACTTAAAGAACAAAGTTAATAACCGCCAAGCCAGAAGAAGCAATGTGGTTATTTAAATCCGACGGTTAAGTAGTGATGCCCATCTCTGAAAACTCCGAGCACATACTAGTGAGCGCCCCCGTGTTCCGGCATGGGAAGTGTTACTTCAACTGAAAAACAAACTGTGAAACAAATCGTGACTATAGACATGAACACAGAGACGCCTTAGTTAATGTTACTGCCCTATTTCAGTTGCTAGTGGTACTATGTAAGGGCAGTTAACTTTTATCAGCCGCACCATGATAAACGCCAAGCTATTTAATTATAGCAAACCTGTGTAAAAAATAATTAGGGCTCATAAGATAGGGAAACAAAATTGTATTTCTTCCGACATCTATAAAACGTGGTTCTTATTTAAAATTTGTTCATTACAAAATGCACCCGCAAAATTTTCAACACTTTCCTAACAGCATAACTGAAATTTTTTTGGAAAACTTTAAACGGAGCAAACGATAGTAGGGTTTCTCCACGCTATTTTCGCACGCAATAAAAAGCATCAATGTAAATGAAAAAACATGCTTATTGACAACCTACTTTGTTATAGGCGTAAACATATAAAATTTGTCAAGAATATAAATAGAAAATAACGTTAAACGAGCAACAAAAAAGTGGTTTTTTTTGAAGCTAAAAACTAAAGCGCTAGATAAAAATAATTTATATCAAATACTACTTGAATTTAATAAAAGAAAAAATAACGGGGATGTGAATGACTGAGAAATTGAATATTGGTGGACGTCTTTGTAGAGAAAATCGTTGTCAAACAATAGGTCAATCCCCCAAGGGATACCATGTGTCATTTTCAATGTTGCCAAATATAAACAGTAAGCGAGTGGAATATAAGAGCGGTTTCCAGAAGATAAGGTTAGGTCAACATCTGGAGAGCTGTCGAATTATGACAACGATACTGGTACAAGTAATGTAGTTACGTCGAATTTTGTAGTGTGGAATTTTACTTACTAAGATAGTATGTATTTATACAACAAGGGTATTCATAATGGAATTACTAACTAGGGATCATAAGAAGTTGATTGGGAAAGTTCAATCGCCACGCAGAGTTGTAATAAATAGAATTGATATAATGAAGTACGCAATTGCTACTGAGCAGAAGCAAAAAAAATATCTTGAGGGTGATGAGGCTCCTTTAATGTTTATCTTTAATCTTTTTAATCCTTTAGTTTCATTGGATGCCCTTGGTCAAGATGGTCTAAATGCAAGCGAATATTTGGAGCTTAATTTTCCTCTAAAAAAGGTTATGGCAGGAGGAACCAAAATTAATTTTTTTAAGAGTATTTACCCTGGAGACGAATTAATCGGTGTCTCAAAAATTAAAAATCTGTATGAAAAAAAAGGTAAGAGTGGGCCACTAATTTTTTTGATAAAGCAAGTAACTGTCAATAATCAAGCTAACCATGATGTATACAATGAAACGCAAACCATCATTTATCGTTAATTTTTAAGAGACGGATATGTTTAAAATAAGCGTTAATCAATCTCTGCCTGAAAGAATTCATAAACCGACTAATGTATCTTTATTCCTTTATAACGCTGCGGTTTGGAACCCTCATCGCATACATTATGATGAAACTTACACTAAAAGCACTGAAGGGCATCCTAAGCTCGTAATTGATGGCCCTCTCTTGGGAGATTGGATGGCACAATGTGTTTGCAATTGGCTGGATGACCAAGGAGAAATTTTTGAGTTCGAGTACAGAAATACGCAAGCTGCATATTTGGGTGATACCTTGAAATCAGGAGGAAAGGTTTTGTCTTGTATTGAAAGTCAAAAAGAATTTTTGTTGGAATTATGGGTGAAAGGCTCAAATGAAAATATAGTTGCTATAGGTTCAGCCAAAATAAGTATTAGCGCTAAATAAAGATTCCTGAATTATTAAAGCTCTTTGAATTTTCTTTCAGTTAAGTTCTTCGATTGCAAGTAGGTAACAAATTTCAGTTTTATAAATACGTCAAGCTAATGAAAATGGGAAAACTTCCATTTTTGAAAATAAAATAATTTGTACCGACCATAGAACTAGCCGCATCAAAAAGCCTGTCACACAAATTATCATTGTATACAAAACTATATGAACTTTTAATTGACCATCCATCAGCCCTGCTATCTTTATCTTTATAAATTCCTACTTGGTCGAAAAAACAACCGCTACTATCGGGTACGGTATCGGAAATGAGACAATGATATTTGACAGCTTAACTCCAAATTTAAGTGGTCTATAAGTTTCTTTTGTTTTTATCAACATTAAGTTTTGCATCTCCGCACTAACATTCATAACACATCGGCTGTTAATAATTCGATTTTAAGTAACCTAATTCGATAGGACTTTGCCACTTTAATAATTACTTTATTAAAAAGAAGATATGGTGGCTTTTAAACATTTTGTTATTTAAAAAAATAGAAAAAACAATTGGATTGCTAAAATTCAACTTATAAAAACGAAAAGGTCTAGAGCGAAATTAGTTAAGCCAGAGACGCGGGTAAACGTTTACCCGCATAATTATCGTTGGACCCACTTTTCATTTAATTAATACTGGCATGGGCTGTCGACAGTCAGCTTAATAACATTTTTTGAGCCTATCGATTTTATAATATTATCATCTTTTTTGACCCAGAATTTAAAATTAGAAATAATCTTGCAGAATGATGTTTCTACTGGACTCGATAACTGGATTTATGGCTTCAAGTTCTTTCATTATTTTTTTTCGAAAATCATCAATAGCTTTTTGACAATCCTTATAGGCTTGAGGACTATTATATTCAAATAAAGTGGATGTCTTATAAGTCCCTTTTTTATTCCATATCTGATTATAGCAAAATCTGGTGCATCCCTTCTCCTTCAGCTTCAAAAAAAGTTGTCTTCCTTTTTCCTCCCATAACCTTATGTGAAGAAGCATTTGGGCTTCAGTCTTAAAGGTAAAAGTATTGTATGACATTAAATTTGTGTTGCTCATTATGGTGCCTCGCAAAAGCTAATTATTTTATTAAATACTTTATTCTTTTTTTAATTGTTGAATAACATCACCGTCAAACACTATTGTATCTGTGATTTTAAAGTTATACTGTTTTCTCCATTCAGACATTTCACTAAAAAGCTCATCACCTTTTTCCTTAGTCTCAAAACCAACAAACATTAATACAGAGTCTGATCCGGCTCTTACCCAAGTGATTTTATAATAATCCTCGCTCTAATAGTTCGGGAACTTTTCTTGTATGCATACCAATAATTTTTCGCAGTCTGACTCGCTGAAAAAGTTAAATATGCCGACTCTTCCAACGCTCATTATATTTCTCTATCTAACCACATTTTCATAGCTATGTTTAAATCCTTGGGTCTTTCGAGAGCCATCCAATGGTCGCTATCAATTGAAACTTCGTGCAAATTGCTACAGTTCTTTCTCATGGGGTTAGGAAGAGTTGTATGCAACGTGTCGCAGACCCTATCAAATCTCGCGTGTAAAAAAAGAACAGGCTTATCTATAGTTTTTAAAGGAGCCTTTGCAAAATATTCGTCATTTAATATGCTATTCATATACCATGAGCCTGGACCGAAGAAACCATTTTTTGACAAATATTTTGAGAATAAATCAAGCATTTCCACCGAAAGTACATTTTTGTCTAGTGGTAAATCAGGAGCTTTCCCATTTTTAAACCAGCCATTATTTTTTCTGACAAAAGCAGTATTGGCGAGCTTTCCTACATTTTTTGAACTCCCGCTTCTAAAAAGGCATTTAATTGTATTTCTTGGATTATCTTCTAATGATTGTATTGCTTTATTAAAGTTTTCCCTATAAAAAAATTGGTATTCCCATTGTCCATATGGAAATACACTTTCTGGATAAAGTTGCCTGTCTATGCTTGATAGCATATAGTCATTTTCCATCATTTGGAACGGTACGCACAAACTTACTATCTTTTCTACATACTCATTATAATGACAAGCAATATTCCATACAACGGGAGATCCCCAGTCATGGCCTACCCAAATTGCTTTTCCTCCTCCTAAGGACTGATGTAACTCTATCATGTCTTCAACAATTTCTTTTTGACAATAATCTTGATGTTTTTCATAAATCGACGATCGGCCATAACCCCTCATATCTGGCGCTATTGTGTGGAAACCTAAATTTCCAAAAAAATTAAGTTGATTTCTCCAGCTAAGGCTTAATTCAGGCCAACCATGGATGAAATACATCTTGCGATTGTTAGCTTCTCCAGCTGAAAGATAGAAAGTTTTATGTCTATTACTTTTAAATATCTTTTCTGAAAATCTCGCCATAGTCGT
>CABZEG010000037.1 GCA_902524655.1 uncultured Alphaproteobacteria bacterium
TTTTTGCCTGTAAAAAATATTTTTGCATAAATATCTCTACGCCTCTTCTCGAGTTATCATCTTCAATATTTAAGCTTTTTGCTAAATCAGCTTGAATGTTAAAATATAATTTCTCATTAGCGTAACCTGATATTTGGTGAATTTTACACCTTATAAACCAAAGAAAATTTTCCGCTTCTGTAAATATTTCTAGCTCGCTCCTCTTAAAGATCTTTTTCTCAATAAGGGATTGGATATTATCGGTTCTATAAATATACTTTGATATCCAGTATAAGGTATGGAGGTCTCGTAGTCCTCCCTTACCTTCTTTAATATTTGGCTCCAGCATATACCGCGCATTAGCATGCTTAAGGTGTCTTTCTGCTCTCTCCGAAAGCTTTCCTTCCACAAAATTCGATGCTTTTTTTGAAAAAACTTTTTTCTTTAGCGTAGTTTCTAATTCTTCAAATAAGTCTCTACTTCCACATAAGTATCTCTTCTCCAGCATTGAGGTTCGTATTGTTAAGTCATCCAAACCTAGTTGAACACAATCAGATATAGTTCTAGATGAGTGGCCTACTTTAAATTTTAAATCCCAAAGTAGATACAATACAGACTCTACTACACTCTTAGCCCAACCTGTCTGACGTTTATTGGACAGGAATAATAAATCTATGTCGGAATAAGGAGCCATTTCACCCCTTCCGAAACCTCCTATAGCAACTAACGATAAGCTTTGACTTTCAGAAGGATGAGTGTACGGATGGAATTTTTTATGAACTAGATTAAAAACAGTAGTAACCAATATATCTGTTTTTTTACAAAAAAGGCTTTTCGCTTCGTTGCCTAAAAAAGGGCATTTGTTTAGAAAATCAAAAGCGACTTGGGTCATGAGCTCATTAGAAGCTCTAAGAATAGATGTTATCTTTGCTCTTGTCTTTACATCTGGATTATTGGGAATAGCTAAATCTAAAAGTTCCTTATTTAACTCTTCTCCGTAACTATCTATTTCGATTATGGTCTTCTTTGCTGTCTGCATAAACTAGAGTAATATTATATTTAGTTAGACTACACGAGAGAATTATTAAAAAATTTAAAAAGTCTGGAAAGCTTTAGGCTGAGAAGTTATATAAAATTACAATTTATAATGAATAGTATGAACGAATTCGTATATCCAAAAATTAAGTCCGGCTTATATCTTGTCTCACTTCCAGTGGGCTGTCTAAGTGATATCAGTTTTAGAGCACTACATATGTTAAGTAATTCTGATTACGTAGCTGGCGAAGATACTCGAAGTGTAAGATCACTATTTAAATTATTGAAAATTAGCAAATCAATAAAGTCTATAATTTCATACCACGATCATAGCTCAGCTCATACAAGAGGGAAAATAATAGAATTAATTAAACAAGGCAAAAGTGTGGCTTTGGTCAGTGATGCGGGCACACCATTGATTTCAGATCCTGGCTATAAACTGGTAAAGAATACAATTGAAGAGGGTTTTGAGGTTTTTAGTGTTCCTGGACCCTCCTCTGTTATTGCGGCATTAACAGTATCAGGCTTACCAACAGATACGTTTAGTTTTTTGGGGTTTTTACCAAATACCAAAAGCAAGAAGAAAAAACTATTAGAAACGTATTTAAATCTAGGCTCTTCTTTTATTATTTTTGAGAGTGGCAAGCGACTGCAAAAAACGTTGGAACTGTTAGCAGAAACTTGCAGACCATCTACTGAAATATGTATCTGTAGGGAGCTAACGAAATTAAATGAAGAGGTAACCAGGTTTAAAACACAAGAAGGTATAAAGGTAACAAAAAAAATGAGATCCTTAAAAGGAGAGTTTGTAATTGTAGTAGGAAAAAATGAGGCTCGAGATTTTGACTTGAAAAACCTAGATGAACAGCTTAGAAAAATAAAAAAATCGATGAGTATGAAAGATTCAGTGGATTTTCTAGCTGAGAAGCTAAATATCCCAAAAAAAATTATATATAAAAAAGCCCTAACGATATTTAAAGATAACAATTAACCTAGATTGGTATGTATTTATGAAACTCAAGATAGCATTTCAGATGGATCCAATATCTGATGTCGACATTAACGGAGATACTTCATTTAGATTGGCAGAGGAAGGTCAAAAAAGGGGTCATCAAATATACTATTTTAATCCTGAAAGCTTAGTCTATGAAAGCGGGAAAATTATTGCGTATGGCCAGAAAGTAGATATAGACCGGGAAGGAAAACCTGTTATCTCTCTGCAAAAAGAGCAGAAAATAGATTTGTCGAAGGAAATAGATATAGTCTTCTTAAGACAAGATCCTCCCTTCGATATGCTTTACATAACTACGACTTTCTTGTTAGAAAGGCTCAAAGGCAAAACTTTAGTTCTCAATGACCCATATTGGGTGAGAAACTCTCCAGAAAAACTTTTAGTTCTCGATTTCATAGACTTAATGCCACCAACCGTTATTACAAGAAGCCTAAGGTCAATTATTGATTTTCGAAAAAGATACAAAGATGTAATTATTAAGCCTCTATATGGAAATGGAGGGTCAGGTGTATTTAGATTGGTCGAAGGCGACAAAAACTTAAATGTTTTCTTTGAAACATTCGTAAATAACTCAAGAGAGCCGATCATTGTTCAACAATTTTTGCCAGATGTGTCTAATGGAGATAAGAGAATTATTTTAGTTGATGGAGAGCCGATCGGTGCTATCAACCGTATTCCCCCCCAGGACGATATTAGATCGAATATGCATGTTGGTGGTACACCTGCAAAGTCAAACTTGACTGCAAGAGATACTGAAATATGTAAAAGGCTCTCACCGGTGTTGAAAAGGAAAAATTTATTTTTCGTGGGAATAGATGTAATTGGTCAGCATTTGACAGAAATAAATGTGACTTCGCCTACGGGCTTACAAGAACTAGAGCGCTTCGAAAACAAGAATTATGCGCAAACAATTTGGGAAGGTATTGAGAAAAAATGGAAGAGCGAGCAATAGATAATAAGACCATGTTTATAGCAATTATTATGATGGCTTCAGTGGTCATTCTTTCCAATGTATTGGTCCAGTTTTATCTAGGTGCTTTTTTAACTTATGGAGCGTTTACCTATCCTATAGCTTTTCTGATTAATGACGTTGTGAATAAATTAGAAGGTCCCAGGAGAGCAAGGCAAGTAATTTTTTGGGGTTTTGTCGTCGGCGTTATATGTTCTTTAATTGGTAGTCAAATTGAAGGCGAGTTTGGTCCTTTGGTTACCTTGAGGATTGCTGTGGGCTCGGGTCTTGCATTCTTGATAGCACATTTCAGTGACACTTATGTCTTTCATTTTTTTAGAAAATTAAGATGGTGGGTTCCACCTTTGGTATCATCAACAATAGGCTCAGCTCTCGATACGTCGATATTCTTCTCTATAGCGTTTTCAGCAACATTCGTATTTATTGAACCACAAAATGATGTAGCGTGGGCGAACGAGGCATCAGCGCTGTTGAACTTTTTTCCCATAGACACACCTTTTTGGGTAAGTATGGCTGTAGCTGATTTCATGGTAAAATTAGTTCTGGCATCCTTATTCTTGATCCCATTTAGAAGGATAGTTTTATCAGCTCGCCAAACAAATGTATGATATTAGCTTTGCTTCAATAGTCTTGATTTTTCCCTTTGCCAATCTCTCTTTTTCTCGGTTTGTCTCTTATCGACGACCTTCTTTCCTTTGGCAATACCAATTAAAAGTTTAACTTTTCCTTTTTCGTTTAAGTAAAGTTTTAGAGGAATAAGAGTCATTCTTTCCCTAGTTAAATTTACCCACAGTCTCTTCAGTTGCTTTTTATTGATAAGTAGTTTGCGCTTTCTTCTTTCTTCATGACCAAATGTTTTTGAATTGCTGTGAAGAGGTATATAACAGTTAATCAGCCACAACTCTCCTTCCTCGATACTTGCATAGCTTTCATCAATGAGACCCCCGCTATCTCTCAGAGACTTCACTTCTGAACCTACCAAAACCAGACCACACTCAAGTGTCTCACCAATCTCATAATTGTATCTAGCTTTACGATTTTCGGCGAGTGATTTGGATGATACTTTTTTTTTACTCATCGGAAGCGGAGATTAAACCTGCGGTATGCATAGCTGATTTTATCTGGCTCTCTGTCTCTGTAGATACTGTACAAAGAGGTGCTCTCACTTCATTTTCACATTTGCTAAGTAGGCTTAGAGCGTATTTAGTCGGCGCTGGGCTTGGCTCTGCAAAGGCGGCACGGTGAAGGGGTAGTAGTTTATCCTGATATTCAAGTGCGCCTTTATAATTACCAGCCAGCATCGCATCTTGAAAGAGTGCTGAAAGTTTTGGAGCAATATTTGCAATTACCGAAATGCAACCGACACCACCATGCGCATTAAACCCTAGCGCGGTGGCATCCTCGCCAGATAATTGGAGAAAATTCGTTCCACATGTTTCTCTGGTATCAGAAACCCTAGAGACATCACCAGTTGCATCTTTGACCCCAATAATTCGTGGTAATTTAGATAACTGACCCATAGTATCAGGGTTCATATCAATGATTGATCGACCTGGAATATTATAAATTATAATAGGTAAGTTTGAGTTATCATGCAGTCTTGTGTAATGATTAAGAAGACCTTTTTGATTTGGTTTGTTGTAGTATGGGGTAACTACTAACGCAGCATCAGCGCCTACTTTTTCAGAAAATTCCATAAGTTCTATAGATTCGGCAGTACTATTGGAGCCTGCACCAGCTATTATTGGTATCCTCTTTCCTGAGAAGTTTATTATCGCTTCCACAACTTCCTTATGTTCTTGATGACTCAGTGTCGGAGATTCACCAGTTGTTCCAACGGCCACTATTGCAGAACTACCCTCGCTGATATGCCACTCAACTAAATTCTCAAGTGCAGAAAAGTCAACTTCTCCATTTTTGAACGGAGTAATCAGTGCAGGGATCGAACCTTTAAACATTATTTTTAACCTTTTCAATAATCACAATTGTAACATAATATATAGGAAACAAAAATTCGCAAGATTCATAATCTCGTTCCCAAAACACTGAGTTTACAATTCTGCATTTTTTTCAGATAACCAAATCAAGATAGGTAAAATCCTTATTATGAAAAAAAAATTGTTTTTGCTAATTTTCACTTTAATTCTTGTTCCTTTTAAAGCAAGCATGGCTGAGGATTTGGAAGATTACATAAATAAAGGGCATGTAGAAGTTTTAGTTGAGGCACTTAAGTATTCTGATGCAAGTATGTTTGATGAGGCAAAAAATAAAATAAAAGTCACCAATAATAAAAATTTGCTACTGTTTATCAAATGGCTAAAATTACGAGAGGGGAAAGGCAATTTTTCGGAATATTCCGAGTTTTTGAAATATCATGAACATTGGCCACAACAGCGTTTATTAAAAAAATTTGGAGAGCTCTCTATTGACGAAAGTGTTAAAAAAAGAGACATACAAACATTTTTCAAAGTTGGTGCAGATTGCAAAAAACTAAAGAAGGTTTCATCTCGTTTATATGAAGACAACTGCCTTCCCCAGACAGCTCAAGGCTCGATAGCTCTCTTGCAGATACTAAACGCAAATACTAATACTGAATTTTTTAATGAGGTTTTGGAAAAGCTAGTTGTAAGACAAATAGTGACAGATAAACAATGGAGCTATCTGAATACCTATCACAAAAGTAAATTAGCTGAGATGGCTACAGAGCGATTTAAACACTTTAAGAAAAAATCTGACCTAAATGAGTTGGATAGAATTTCAATTTTTTTAGATGAAAAGGAATTGAAAATTTTAAAGAAGGTAAAAAAGTATAAAAAAATAAAGAAACTGCCTAAAAATTTCACCTACAAAGCCAAAGACTTCAATGATGTAGGGGTGGCATATGATTACATCTCTCTTTTGAGGAGATCTGGCCAATTTGATTTGGCTCAAAAGCTTATTAGGAAAAATTCATCAAGGCATTTTGATATTATTGAAGATGAAAGATGGCTTGAAATTAAGCAAATTTACTCTCTCAGAGCGCTGAGAGGAGGATACGCTAACAGAGCTTATGAAATAGCAAACACCAAATATAACTTTTCCGACAATCCAAACTCTCTTAGCGATTTTCTTTATCTTGAATGGTTGGGAGGTTTTATTGCTTTAGAATTCTTCAATGACCCTAAATTAGCGAAAAAACATTTCTTAAATTTCTTTACATTACTAAAAGAGTGGGAAGAAAAATCCAACTATCTAAATGAAGTTGGTTATCATAATGATATAATTTCACTTGATATCGCTAGCGCTAGAATTGGTTATTGGCTTGGAAAAACCTTTATACAATTGGGCGACAAAAAGAGTGCTCAGGAATTTTTTACCTTATCGGCGAACTATGATTACTCCTTTTATGGTCAGCTTTCTCTCGAGAGGTTGAAGATAAAGCCTAGCCCACGTTATGTGAAAAGAAAAGATAGTAAAAGTTTTAAGATAAATAATCAAAAAGGCCTAGTTGAGGTAGCCGCCAGTTTATATTTCGCAGAAAGGGGAGTTTTGTCCGATTATATATTTGGACATCTGGCTAAGTACCTATCAGAGCAAGAAAGATATAAGCTTTGTCATATACTTCACGACGCTGGATTTATAAAGGGCTCGCTGACAGTAGCGAAAAAGTCATCAGAAAAAGGAACACCCCTACATAGTGAATTGTTCCCAACTAACAAAGATTTTGCATTTGACCAGAATGTCGATAAGTCACTGGTTTTATCGGTTATAAGGCAAGAAAGCGAGTTTTTTAGAGCCGCAAAGTCCAGAACGGGAGCGCTTGGTTTAATGCAATTAATGCCTAACACGGCAAAAGAAGTGGCTAGAAAACTAAAAATTAAATATCAAAAGTCAAAGCTCATAACTGATGAGAATTATAATATTCGCTTAGGATCATATTATTTGAAGTATTTATTAAAAAGATACGAAGGTAGTAAAGTTCTTGCCTTAGCTGCCTATAATGCCGGTCCTGCAAATTTGAAAAAATGGTTATCTAACATGGGAGATCCAAGAAAAAAGGGTATTGACCCCCTAGTATGGATTGAATTGATACCATACCCAGAAACAAGAAACTATATAAAGCGTGTATTGGAGGCCGTTTGGATATACAATAGTAAGATTTCCGGGTCAGTTGAAAAGCCAAACTTGGCAAAAAAATATTTTGGGCATCGTTTTTAAATTTGAATAAAAACCAAGTTGGCAAAATATTTATATGAAAAATGTCAGTTTTTTAGATTTTTTGTAGTGTTGTCGAGTAAGTATGAGAGAATACCCGCAATTATAACTATCGAAGAGCCAAGTATGATAAACCATGTTATACTCTCATTAAATATTAGAACTCCAATAATGCCAGCAAAAACCAAGTGGAAATAAGCAAATGGTTGAATAACGGCTGCTTCAGCGAACTCGAATGCTTTGATAAGTAGAAAATGACCAACGATACCCAAAATACATAATATTGACATTAAGAGAGTATCTGATTTTTCAATAGGTATAATATAAAATGGCGCTATAAGTGTTGAGAAGAAAGCTCCGATCAATCCTGTCCAAATTAAACTTGTATAACTGCTGTCACTAAAACTTGCCATCCTTGTTAAAACTCCATAAAGGGCAAATAAGACCGCTCCAATAAATGGAATAATTGAATGTATTTGAAATACATCACCACCGGGTTTGACAATTATCAATACCCCTAAGAATCCTGCCAGTACTATCGCAAATTTCAGCTTTGTAAGATCTTCTTTTAATATAAAGTATGAGAAGATTACGACCAATAAAGGATAACTTGAAAAAATTGCTGATGTAGCAACTAAGCCCACTATAGTGAAGGAGTAGACGGTGACAAATATTTCGGCTACTAAAATACTACTTCTTAAAATCTGCAAGAGTGGTCTTTTGCTAAATATAAGGGAGCGCGATTTCTTAAATAAAAAAAAGTATAAAGAAATTCCTGCAGCTAATGCCCAAAATCTTAGTAATATCGTCAACGTAACAGAGTATTTTTCAGCGAGATATCTTGAGAGGCCATCTTGTGTAGCAAAAACTAAAGTAGCAATAAGCATGAGAGCTATGCCTAATCTAACGCTCTGACCGGTCAATTATGATGCCACGGCAGACATGGACAAAACCCCAGACTTATCGGTAATCCAAAACTCTCCAGTATCTGAAGTGTTAATGGAAAATTCATCGGACACAAATATTGGGTTTAGTGCTCTATATTTAAAATACTGTAATCTTCCCTGAAACCTCTGATCCGCAGCATCAATTAAATTTTGTGCTAGTAATGGGCCATGAACGACTAGTGAAGGGTAGTATTCAACAGTTTTGCAATAATCCACATCATAGTGAATCCTATGACTATTCATGGTTAATGCAGAATATTTAAAAAGTTGATTTTCTGTATACTTCCTATTCAAACAAGCTTCAGAGGGTTTTTTGTGTGGCTGGTGCACTCTCTGATCAAATCCTAAACGGACGGGAAGATATATAAGGCTTTGCCGTTCGATTAGAAGTGTCGTGTCGTTATTTTTCAATTCATTTTTTATTTCAATTACACAGAAGTCACCTGAATTACCTTTTTTGTAATTTATACTTTCAAGCGTAATAACCCTTGTTATTTCCATTCCAATCAAAAGTGGCTCAAAAAAGTTAATTTCACTTCCGCCCCACATTCTTCTAGGGAAGCCAGTATCTGGAATTATGTTGTTTCCTGGATTAATGTGGCCATCCAACCCGAGAAGCTTATCTTCAGCAGTCTCCCAACAGAAAAACCAATGCCAGTACTTAGGGAGTGCTTGGCCTAACTTTAATTCAAGTTTACTTACTTGGAAAAAGTCCTTAGCAACGCGTGATCTTGCTATATCAACGTTATCTTTAATTACTTTTTGTTTCTCTAAATTTTTTCTAATATCTTCTTGTGTGAGCATTTTATTTGGCCAAAATGAAATTGCCTATCGGCATTCCAGAAGCATTATATTGAGGATTGTGCAAGAAATTTTTCTAACAATTTATCTAGCAACTCATTAGATTTTTCATCAGTAAGGTTCCCAGAATCATTAAAGGCTCTGCTTGAATGACCAATTAAAACTTCAGGAGTCTGTATTATTTTGCAGTCAAACGGAGTTAGGCACATTCTGAGCATGTATTGACCTCTTTCCCCACCAGACCGGCCATCGGTAGCAGAAACTATAGCTATGGTTTTTGACGTAAATGGATTAGGCTTTAATCTAGACATCCAATCAAGCGAATTTTTTAACGCACCAGAAATACCTTTATTGTATTCTGGTGTTGATATTATTACTCCTGAGGCCCGGCTAAGAGTCTCTCCAAGTTTTATAACAGTCTCTGGGATACCGGCTTCCTTTTCCAAATCGTCGTTATAAAGGGGAAGATTAATATTACCGAATGAAAAATGTTTATCACCATCTTTCAATTTAATTTTTTTTTCTATATATTTTAGTAGTTTCGTGTTTGAGGACGCTTTTCTGAGTGAGCCAGAAAGTCCAACTATTGTCGTAGATTTTATCATGTTATTTTCCGGCTACTTGAATATGAGTCTTGCTGTAGTGTCACAAGGATTGGGTTGTGTTTTTTATAGTGATTTATTTATAACTGAAGGTTATAAGGTTGATAATCAAATTTTTCAAATAAAAAGGAAGAGTTTTTTTGGATATTACAAAACTTCGACTTCTAGGCTTCAAAAGCTTCGTAGATTCCACTGAAGTCGAAATATTGCCAGGGCTCACTGGAATAGTAGGTCCTAACGGTTGTGGAAAATCGAATATTATAGATGCATTTCAATGGTTGATGGGTGAGAGTAGACCATCTTCAATGAGGGCATCTGGAATGGAAGACGTGATCTTTGCCGGCGTAGAAGGAAGAAGCCCAAGGAACTTCGCTGAAGTCACTTTAGAAATTGATAACTCTGAGCAAAAAGCTGCCAGCGAATTCAACCGACACAAAGAAATTGAGATATCGAGAAAGATTACAAGAGAACTAGGTTCGTCCTACCGACTCAATGGTAAAGAAGTAAGAGCACGCGATGTACAGACCCTATTTGCCGATTTTTCATCAGGTTCTAATTCTTCTAGCCTCATTAAACAGGGGCAAATTGCAGAGCTTTTGAACATGAAGCCTAAGGACCGAAAAAAGATTTTAGAAGAGGCGGCTGGAATTTCAGGGCTATACCATCGTCGTCATGAAGCCCAATTAAAACTTAATGGAGCGGAGAGAAATCTTGTCAGACTTCAAGATTTAATTTCTCAACTTGAGGTGCAGTTAAAAACCATTGAAAAGCAGGCGCGAGAGGCTGAAAGGTATGCAAAGTTATCTAAAGAAATTAGAACACTAAAGGGCATATTGTTACTAAAACAGTATTTAAGTTTGAGATCCGATATTAGCTCCGTAGATACTTCATACACTGAAAATTTGAAAATACTGTCCCGTCTAGAGACCGAAGACCGTGAACTTCAAAGAAAAATCGATATTGAAAATGAAAATATCTCAAAACAAAAATTAGATGTCGAGGAAAAATCAGAGGACCACCAAAATACTCTGTTAGAACAACAAGTTGTGTTGAATGAAATTAACTTATCAGAGAGAAAAGCTAACGAATTACAGAGTCAATTGACTCAAAGCAAAGCTGATTTGCAAAGAGAAGATCAGTTGATGGCAGATGCAGAGAGTAATATGGTAGATCAAAACAACCTATTAAGGGAAGTAGACGAAAAATTGCATTACATTCATGAAATAATTGAGAATGAAAAGGAAGCAATAGAACAAAACAACCAACGCATGCAAGCAATAAACGAGAGCTATAATTCATTAAGAGATAAGTTGAATGAGTTGAGAGCTGAAAAAATTCTGAATGAAAAAAGAAAAGAAGAACGTTCTTCTACTCTTTTATACTTAAAGAGAAATATTGAAAAGCTAAATGACGCTTTAGAAAAACTAAAGAGTGCTGAACAACATGAAATAAAGAAACTTGAAGACCTTGTGAAGGAACAAGATAATCTTAAATCTACATACCAAACTGACGCCAATAATTTTTCTCAAAAAGAAAAAGATTTTCAAAAAAATCAGGAGGAGATTGCAATTGTTGATAACGAAATCAATAAGCTCAATGCAACAAAGGCTGTAAATATTTCTGAGCTCGAGGCATCAAAAGGTCTTCTAAGTAAAAATGATGAACAAAAAACTGTTTTTGATAACTTAGAAATTGAAAGTGGATTTGAACGTTGTCTAGATGCACTATTCTTTTCAGAGTTAGAATACCCAGAAATAACAAAAAGAAAAATATCTGGTTGGCAAAATGTTTTTAATAAGATCGATAATAAAATAATAAAGAACTTTTCTAATTTAGAAAATTTATCTTCGCGTATTAAAGGTCCTGATGTTTTAAATTATCTCTTCGAGCATGTTGGTATAGTCTCTTCAACCGAAGAGGGAGATAAACTCAGTAAAATGCTTCTTCCTGGCCAACAACTTATTACAAAAGAAGGAGATTTATGGCGATGGGATGGGTTTGTAAGGTATTCGACAGGGGAAATCTCAAAAAATGAATTAAAAGTGAGGAATCAAAAAAAAGTGGTCGAGATACAAGACACACTTAAAGAAATAGAGTCCCAATTAGATGGTTTACAAAATAAAAAGATAATATTGGAAGAAAAAACGTCTTCATTCGGAAACTTAGAGACAGAAAGATTAAAAATATCTAAAGGGGGGTCTGATCTTCAGGCCTTGGAAGGTGAAATTGCACGACATAAAAACCAGCGCACTATCGCTAGCGACAATATCATTTCACTAGAGAAGAAAATCGAGGAAGAGACTGCTGAACTCAAAAAATATCAGGAGCATGATAGTGAAAAAGTGGATCCCGTTGACCCAGATTCAGATAATCATGAGCACCAATTACTCATTAGAAATTTAGAGGAATTGGATAAACAAAGAGAAGAGTTAAGAACTGAAAAGGCAAATTTTGATAAACTTGCTGAGGATAAAAACTCTTTAGAACAAAGACGAGAAGAAATCGAGATCAATCGATCAAAATGGAAGGCTCAGTCAGAGATTGCTATTGAAAGAAAATCAAGTATTCAAGGAAGAATAGAGAGTCTAAAGTTGGAGATTGAAAAAACCTCATCACGTCCAGGGGATCTAGAAAATAGTAAAGAGGTTATTGATAGAAAAATGGAAGTTACTAGTAAAGAGCTCGTGAATGCTAGGGATACGTTAGCTTCATCAGAAGGTAATCTAAGAAAGTTACAATCCAGAAATAAGGAACTCATAGCAGAGCTTGGATTAGAAAGAGAAAATCAGGTAAGATTAACCACAAAAAAAGAGGGTTTGGCTGATAATATTGCTGAGTTAGATAGTAGAATAAGTAACGAATATAATGTAAATTTTGATACATTTCAGGATGAGTTTTCAAATAATCAAATCAAGGATTTTTCTCAAGCAGAAATAGAGACGAGATTAGAAAGACAGATCAGATTCAGAGATAATCTTGGGTCTGTTAACTTACGGGCTGAGCAAGACGCAAAAGAGATTAGAGATGAGCTCGAAACAATCCTAATTGAGAGAAATGATGTAGTTCAAGCAATTGAGAAGTTAAACACGGCGGTAAGAAGTATCAATAAGGATGGCAGACAGAAATTGACTGAGGCCTTTACTGCAGTGAATAAAACGTTTCAAACGCTCTTCACTAGACTCTTTCAAGGTGGGAAGGCAGAGCTCGCATTGGTAGATAGCACAGATCCACTAGAGGCGGGTTTAGAAATAATGTGCCAACCACCAGGAAAAAAAGTTACGACAATTTCACTTCTGTCGGGAGGTGAACAAACACTAACAGCTTTAGCGTTGATTTTTGCAGTATTTCTATCAAACCCAAGTCCCATATGCTTGATGGATGAAGTTGATGCGCCTTTGGATGATGCAAACATTGAAAAATACTGTGATATCCTCGACTTTATGATTAACGAAACTAACACAAGATTCATTGTAATTACTCATAACATAATAACTATTACTAGAATGGATAGATTGTTTGGTGTTACCATGATGGAACCAGGGGTAAGCCAATTAGTTGGGGTCGATCTCACTCGCGCTGAAGAGTTAATTAACTGAGGTTTTTATGAAAGATGATTTCAAAAATATAGTTTCTACAGATTGGCTGGAACAACATTTAGAGGCTCCTGATATAAGAATAATAGATTCTAGCTGGTATTTTCCACAAGAGAAACGAAACGCAGAAAAAGAATTTTTAGAATGTCACATTCTGGGGGCATCTTTCTTTGATATTGACAAAATAAAAGATAATGATAGCGACTTACCTCACATGCTGCCACCCTCGGCAATGTTCAATTCCACTGTCCGAAAACTCGGTATAGGCGATGGACATAAAGTCGTCATATACGATGGATTAGGAATGAGGTCTGCTGCTCGACTGTGGTGGATGTTTAAAGTGTTTGGATACTCTGATGTAGTTGTACTTGATGGAGGATTTCCAAAATGGGTTAAAGAAAATAGATCGACTACTGCTGAAATAACCGAAAAAGAAATTAGACACCTGACTATCTACGAAGATAAGAGTATACTGGCTGATAGGGATGATGTTCTAAGAGCAACTAAATTAAATCATTGCTCAATAATTGATGCGCGTTCAGAAGGGCGTTTTATGGGAACAGCGCCTGAACCAAGAAGTGATTTGCGATCTGGATCCATAGAAAATTCAATTAATGTTCCGTATGAAACTCTACTTAATGAAGATTATACGTTTAAAAGTAAGCGAGAGATTATAGATATTTTTTCTAATAAAGGTGTTGTTTTTAATAATTATATTATCACAACTTGCGGGTCAGGAGTAACTGCAGCGGTTCTATATTTAGCGTTAGACGAAATTGGCTGTTCAAAAATTTCATTATATGATGGTTCCTGGGCGGAATGGGGAAAAATTGATTAGTAGTTTCAAATGCAACATCAAGAGGCAAGCATCATATTAAACTACACTGTCTCATATTTGTCTTTAGAAATGGAGGATGTTAAGTTTTTTAAAAATGTTTCGAGTAATCCTGCTATTAGCTTTCTAAAAGCAATATCACCAGATACATCGTATTTTTTATATCTTTATAAGGAGGTTGGTCGAAAATATGAGTGGACCGATTGGTTGCGATCCGAAAAAAGCAAGTTAGAAAGCTTTTTGACTGACGACAACGTTATTTTATATTCTCTCATTCTCCAAGGTATACCTAAGGGCTTTTTTGTTCTCGATTACAGGCTTTTACCTGTTTGTGACTTGGCCTATTTTGGGTTGTTTGATGACGTAACTGGCAAAGGCCTAGGTAAATTTATGATGAACAGAGTTTTTGAGGAAGTAATGGAGAGGGATGATGCAAAAACATTAACTGTCAACACTAATACATTGGACCACAAAAGCGCCCTTCCTCTTTACCAAAAAGCTGGATTTAATATATATAAAACAGAGATTCATAAGAGAAGTGCGTCCTCTCAATTGGAAAATAAGGAGTATCTATAAATGTTCGAGCATTTAAACAGTCAACCATCAGATAAAATAATGGAGTTAATGGCTCAATACGCCGAGGATACAAGAACAAATAAGTTAGATTTGGGTGTGGGCGTTTACAAGAATGCCGAAGGAGCAACACCAATAATGAAAGCAGTAAAAAAAAGTGAAGAGATACTGCACAGATTGCAGGATAGTAAAAGTTATGTTGGCCTTATAGGCTCAATTGAATTTTCCAAAAATATAGGAGGATTAGTCTTAAATAATTCTGTAGATGACAAAAGGCTCTCATATGCTCAAGCACCTGGAGGAACCGGGGCTTTACACCAACTTCTTCTTTTAGCGAGAGCTACAAAGAGCGTCGGTAATGTTTGGATTTCAAATCCAAGCTGGCCCAATCACCAAGCTATTTTAAAACACTTGGGTATTAATATGAGCTCCTATTATTATTTTGATGAGACCACGTGTGAAGTGAATTTTGACAAAATGTATAATGACCTTAATGATATGCGTGAAAACGATATACTATTGTTGCATGGATGTTGTCACAATCCTACTGGAGCAAATTTAAGCTTGGAACAATGGGTAGAGATAACACAATTGATTCAGGACAAAAATGTTTTACCTTTCATAGATCTTGCATATCAAGGCTTTGGAGACAGCTTAGCTAAAGATGTTGAGGGTCTCAATTATCTTGTAAAAAACGTATCAGAGGCAATGATAGCTGTCTCGTGCTCAAAAAATTTTGGTGTTTACAGAGACAGAGTAGGTGTAGCTATTGTAGTTTCAGAGCCAGCGAAACAACATGTAGTTCAAGATAACCTTAAATCATTAAACCGGCTTACATTTTCTTTCCCTCCAGATCATGGTGCTGCAGTAGTTAATCAAATATTGCAAGATGAAACGCTTAAGGTTTTATGGAAAGATGAACTAGAAGAAATGCGTGTAAATATGTTGGATTTGAGAGAGAGGCTTGCATCGGAATTGCAACGAGAAACTAAATCAGATCGATTTAGCTTTGTGAATAAGCATAGGGGAATGTTTTCTAAGCTTGGATTAAATTCTTACCAAGTTGAGGTTTTAAGAAAAGATCATGGAATTTATATGGTCTCCGATAGTAGAATAAATGTAGCGGGTTTACGTAAAGACGTGATAAATTATCTAGCAGGTGCAATTGCAGATATTATTTAAAGCTCACAAAGATTTGTTCAAGGACAATTTTAATTAGGATTAAAGGAATGAAAACTATAGAAGGATATCAGCCCAAGGAAGAGTTTTCCAAAAGAGCGCTAATAGATAGGACCAAATATCATGAAATGTATAAAAGGTCAGTAGAAAGTCCTGAAGCGTTTTGGGAGGAACAGGCCCGTAATAGACTGCTGTGGCAAAAAGAGTTTACTAAAGTCAAAAATGTTTCATATTCCCATCCTAATGTTTCCATAAAGTGGTTTGAGGATGGTGTGCTCAATGTGTCTGAAAACTGTGTTGATAGGCATTTAGAAAACAAAAGTGACGAGGTCGCAATCTTATGGGAGGGTGATGAGCCAGGGGTTTCTAAAAAAATTACGTACAGAGAACTCTATGAAAATGTTTGTAAGGTTGGAAATGTTTTAAAGGATAGAGGTATAAAGAAAGGGGATAGAGTAATTTTGTATATGCCAATGGTTCCAGAAGCGGCTTACGCTATTTTAGCGTGTGCCAGAGTAGGTGCTATACACTCTGTTGTTTTCGCGGGCTTTTCTCCAGAAGCGCTTGCGAGTCGAATTATCGATTGTGGAGCAAAAGCGGTGATTACCGCCAATGAAGCGCCAAGAGGTGGAAAACAAACCCCTTTAAAGAAGAATGTTGATGAGGCTTTGGATATATCCGGAGATATAACCTCTCTTGTCTTGAAGAGAACTTCAACAGAAGTTAGCATGAAGGAGGGGCGTGATTTCTGGTTAAATGATTTAATGGATAAAGCAAGTGCTGTTTGTCCTCCTGAACCTATGAATGCAGAAGACCCGCTCTTTATCCTTTATACCTCTGGCTCAACAGGAAAACCTAAGGGTGTTTTACATTCAACGGCGGGATATATTCTGTACGCTTCGATGACACACAAATTTGTTTTTGATTATAATGATAGAGATATCTATTGGTGTACTGCTGATGTAGGTTGGGTAACTGGTCACAGCTATATCGTTTATGGGCCTTTAGCAAATGGAGCAACGACTCTTATGTTTGAGGGCGTTCCTACCTATCCTGACGCATCACGATTTTGGCAAATATGTGAAAAATATCAAGTAAATCAATTTTATACGGCTCCAACAGCAATAAGAGCCTTGATGGGGCTAGGTGACGAATTTGTTAACAAAAATGATCTGTCTAGCATTCGAATTCTAGGCACGGTAGGAGAGCCTATTAATCCTGAAGCATGGGAGTGGTATAATCGGGTAGTAGGTAAAAACAATTGCCCAATAGTCGATACGTGGTGGCAAACCGAAACAGGTGGAATTCTTATTACACCTTTACCAGGAGCTACAACAACCAAGCCTGGTTCTGCAACTTTACCCTTTTTTGGTATTGAGCCTGCAATTCTTGACCCAAATTCTGGAGAAGAGATATCTGATGAGGAGTGTGAAGGCGTATTGGTTATAAAGGATAGTTGGCCAGGACAAATGCGTACTGTTTTTGGAGATCATGATAGGTTTGTTTCGACGTATTTTAATGATTATAAAGGTTATTACTTCTCAGGTGATGGGTGTAGAAGGGATAAAGATGGGTATTACTGGATCACTGGAAGAGTCGATGACGTATTAAATGTTTCAGGTCATAGAATGGGAACAGCAGAAATTGAAAGTGCTTTAGTCGCCCATCCAAAAGTTAATGAGAGTGCAGTAGTCGGCTTCCCCCACCCAATTAAAGGTCAAGGGATATACGCATATGTATCTCTAATGTCCGGAGAGAAAAACTCTGATGAACTTTTGAAGGAGCTTCAGGATTGGGTTAGAAAAGAGATTGGTCCTATTGCAAAGCCTGATATTATTCAATTTTCTCCTGGTCTTCCAAAGACTAGATCAGGTAAGATCATGAGAAGGATTTTGCGAAAAATCGCTGAGGATGATTTTAGCAATTTAGGTGATACATCTACTTTAGCAGAACCTGCTGTCGTTGATGACCTGATTTCCAATCGTAAGAAGCTTTAAAGTGAATTAAATTAATGAGGATATCTGTGGTCAAAAATTTTTTTATTATAACCTTTTGTTTATTAACGGTTGCTTGTCAAACAACCCAAACTAGTTTTGAGCAACCCAATATTACTGGGAACTACACTGGCCCAACAATTGGGAATAAGGTCAAGCTAACTGATGATGGTCAGTGTATAGCGCGTAATTTGAGCTTTTTAGTGGGGCAACCTGAATCAGCGCTAGGTGCAATGGAGTACCCATCCAATACTAGAATTATTTTCTTAGATAGAAATGAAAGTATTGAGAATACTAATCCCAAACGATTGAGTATTATTGTTGGTAGTCAGAAGAAGATAGTTAGCGTCTATTGCGGTTAACCCCTTAGACACTACGGCTACAATAATCTTCTATGAACCTCTTCTTTAGAAAGGGTCTCAGTAGTTTTACGGGGTGTGTAGATAGGCTTAACCGTAGAGATTGATAATCTAAAATCAATTCTTCACCTAAAGTCATATTAGGAAGATTGACGCTTTTCTCTGGTAAGTATTCCTTCTCAGAATAACCTTCAAAAAGGGCTAAAGAATTTGTTTGTTTTATAGCTTGAGCATCCCAAAGTAATAGTCTTCTGTTTTTATTAAGAGAGTGAAAGCAATTTGCTTTAATCAGCAGCTTTATAATACTTGGGCTCAGTCTAATTCGATGCCATAAATCTTGGGGATCATTATAACCATTGCCTCTCTCTTTAATAATTCTATCGACGTCATTTTTTGAAAGTCCTTTGATCTGCCTGAACCCCAGTCGTAAACTAAAACAAGGTTCGCCGTGATTTTCTAGAGAATGGTTCCATTCGCTTTTGTTTATGCATATTTCTTTAACTTTTACCCCGTGATTTTTTGCATCACGTATTATTTGAGAAGCAGAGTAGAATCCCATCGGTTGAGAGTTTAGTAAAGCGCAAGCAAAAACATCAGGATAATGATATTTTATCCAAGCCGACGCATATACAAGAATAGCGAAGCTTGCAGCATGACTTTCGGGAAATCCGTATTCACCAAACCCTGATATCTGAGAAAAGCACTTTGTAGCAAAATCCTTGTCGTATCCATTTTTTTGCATACCATCAATAAATCTTTTTTTAAACTTACTAACAGTACCGTTTCTCTTAAACGTCGCTAATGATTTTCTTAGTCTATCGGTATCTTTCAGTGAAAATCCCGCACCTTTCATTGCAATTTGTATTGCTTGTTCTTGAAATAGTGGCACGCCAAGAGTCTTACCAAGAATTTCTTTTAGTTTTTCGGAAGGAAAAGTAACTTTTTCTTGTCCATTTCTTCTTTTTATATAGGGATGAACCATATCCCCCTGAATTGGCCCAGGTCTAACGATGGCAACTTGTATTACCAGATCATAAAAGCATTGTGGTCTTAATCTTGGAAGGAAGTTCATTTGGGCTCTGCTTTCAACCTGAAAAACCCCTACAGTGTCTGCTTTGGAAAGCATATTAAAGACACGTGTATCTCGATGTGGAATATTGTTTAGGCTAACTTTCCGGTTATGATGGTTTTTTATTAAATCAAAAGATTTCTTTATACATGTCAGCATCCCAAGAGCTAAGATATCTATCTTTAGTATACCTAAAAAGTCTATGTCGTCCTTATCCCATGCTATTATACTTCTGCCTTCCATAGCAGTATTTTCAATAGATGTAATCTCATCCAAATAATCCTCAGTAATTATAAAGCCGCCTACATGTTGACCTAAGTGTCTAGGAAAGCCTATCAATTGGTCGCTGAGGGCCAAAGTCTCCAATATTCTAGTATGGTCATTCTTACCTTCTAAGTTGGTATTATTGTAATGAGGTATCTTATGTCTATCCCATCCAACAATATTTTCAGCCACCGAGGATATTATTTCTTTGCTTAACCCCATTACTTTGCCGACATCTCTTATCGCTCCTTTCGCTCTGTAGTGGATGACTGTAGCGCATAAGGCAGCTCTTCTATCGCCATATTTCCTGTATATTTCGTCTATTATCTCCTGTCTGCGTTCATGCTCAAAATCAATATCAATATCAGGGGGTTCGTTTCTTGCCTCTGATATAAAGCGCTCGAATACCATAGACCCAATCTCTGGGCTAACGGATGTTACTCCCAAAGAAAAACAAACTATGGAATTAGCAGCAGAGCCACGGCCTTGACACAAAATACCTCTACTTCTTGCAAATTTCACTATGTCATACACTGTGAGAAAATAAGGAGCGTATTTGAGTTTTTTTATTAACAGAAGTTCCTTTTTTACTCCCTTTAATATTTTTACAGGAATATTTTTTGCATAATATTCATTTAATCCGTTAAAGGTTAGCTCGTGTAATATTGTATCGGGGTTCTCTCCTTTGAGCACTTCTTTAGGGTATGTATAGCTGAGTTCGTCTAAAGAAAACGAACATCTATCGCTTACAAAGTTAGTGTTGTGTATCGCTTCAGGATAATCTTTGAATATAGTTATAAAATCATGGGGTGATCGCATCCTTTGCTCTCCATTAATGCTTGATTCAACTCCCAGGTCATCTATGGTGCATTTCATTTTTATTGCAGATAAAGTATCTCTGACTTTTCGTCTGGAGCCATGATGCATCAGAGGAGTAGAAGACCCTATAACTCCACACTTAGCGTTTTTTGCAAACTTATTGATTTTGTAAAAACGTATTTCATCCAAGCCATCATATCTGGGCGCCATAACTATATATATAGATCTACTATTATTTCTCTTGAGTATTCGGATAAATCTCAACCACTCAAGCCTCTCTGAAAAGCTATGATTTTTTTCTGAAATATGAGCTAAGAATATAATGCCATCTTGGTTTTTGAGAATACTTTCATAGTCAATATGGGAATAACCCTTCTTCGAATTCTTTTTTCCAGTAGTTAAAACTTTGCATATATTTTTCCATCCTTGTCGTGTCTGAGCTAAGCATGTTATTTCAGTTCTATGAGTTGTGACAATAGTAACTCCTGGTATTAATTTTAGAGGAGAGCATTTACTTTTAGTATCATATTCGATTTCTTTTATAGTCCTAAGCCCTCTCACTATTCCGGAGATAGAGTTTTTGTCGACAATTGCTATAGATTTTAATCCAAACTCTATTGCTCTTTCGACATACTCTTCAGGATGGCTGGCTCCTTCTAGGAAGCTAAAATTAGATGTTATGCAAAGCTCTGAATACGACAACTAAAAGCTCTATCTTATTAAGCTATTCAATCTGCCTTATTGGAAGACAGTTGAAAGATCATGTAGTGATTGAATTTAATAAAATTGTCAGAATTTCTTATGTTTCCATAAATTCTGTCATGTAAACGTCTGCGCTTTTTCTGGTTTACCATAGTCTTATAGACCAGATTAAATAGTTTCATTTTCCAAGGATGGCTTGCTGCTAAGCCTTGCTGTACTTTGTCTACTCCAATGCCAACTACATTATAAAATTTTTGCTCTATATCTAAAGATGGAGCAACCGATTTTGTTATCT
>CABZEG010000038.1 GCA_902524655.1 uncultured Alphaproteobacteria bacterium
CGATAAGTTTACGTCAGGTTTTATTTTATTTTTTGCAAATCGGTTCATATCATGAACTTTTATCAAGATGGGGACCTTTTAATGACAAATATCTTGTTTACACACAAAGAGACAAAAGGTTTTGAAAAACAAATGATCTACAAAGTGATTAACTCTAATATAAAACACTTTCCATTTCCTCACTTCGAAACTGAAGAATTTCTTCCAAAGGAAATTATTGAAAAAGTAATAGCATTTTGGCCTTCAAGTAATGAATTCACTTCCAACTTAGAGTCTGGAAGCATAGTTAATGTAGATTTGAATAAAGCTCATCAAGCAAGTTTTAGGTATCAAATTAATCTCACTACTAAAGAGGAACTTGCCAGAATTAGCGGAGAGAACTTTATTTTTTGGGATTATTTCACAAAGCTATTGACGTCTCCTCAGGTAATTGTTTCATTTTTAAATATTTTTTCTAAATCAATCATGTCCCGCTTAGGTTTAAAAGATTTTAACTCATTGTTTGATAATTATAATATCATGCCAAAGCTACAACTTCTTCACGATAGAACTAATTATTTTCTTGGTCCACACACTGATAATCCAGGGAAACTCGTTGTTTTTTTAATTTACTTTGACTCTGACGAAGATTCTGGAAAATCAAATCCGATGGGAACATCTGTTTATGTGCCAGTTAAAGAGGGGTTTAAATGTGAAAAAGGCGTTCATCATAAACATGACGATTTTTTTAAGGTTTTTAGTGCAAGTTTCAAAAAAAATAATATCTTTTCGTTCTGTCGAACAAACAGCTCATTTCATGGTGTTGAAAAAGTTCAAGAGAGGCCGATTGAAAGAAAGTTACTGCAATATTCAATTTATCACGGTCTCAAGAATAAATCATGAACCCTGATGATTTAAGAAAAAAACTTGAAATAAAGAGTGATCCTATAGTACATGTGGCTTCTGATCCGCTAACAAAAAAAAATATCAAGTTAAGCGTCTCTAATCACATCACCCTAAACAGAGCGGTTACATTTTTCAATAAAGAGCCTGAAACTATAGAATGGATTCGAGGTTTTAATGAGTACTCCATTTTTTATGATATTGGTGCAAATATTGGGGTCTTTTCTCTTTTTGCAGCGGTCATAAAAAATTGTAAAGTTTTTTCGTTTGAGCCAAATGCATTAAATTTTGGCGAATTAGTGAAAAACGTCAATTTGAATAACACCTTAAATATTATTCCTTATTGTATTGGATTAAGCGATACAACCGAAATTACTAAACTATTCTTGAGGGACTTAACAACTGGAAGTAGTGGCCACAGTATTAAAAATAGCGTTGATTATAGTTTAAACCCAGTCCAAAGATTAAACTCCCAAGGTATTTTATCTATCACTTTGGACGACTTGACTCAGAACTGGAAGTTACCACAACCAGAACACGTAAAAATAGACGTTGATGGGATCGAGCACAAAATAATTGAGGGTGCGTCACACTTATTGAGTACCAAAACGTTAAAATCAATTCTCATAGAACTAAATATAAATAAGGTGCAGCATAGAAAAATAATCCAAAAGATGGAAGAAAATAACTTCTGGTACGACTCCAAAGCGATTGAAACAAGGCGAAAGGATAAAGGATTTAATAAGGGTGAGGCAAATTATATCTTTTCTAGAGGCTACTAAAAATTGTCGTATGGTGTTTTTCAAAGATATTATGTTCTTATAAACAATTTTTCTTTAAATACAAAGAGTGCTTTTTTTCAAAGACGTCGATTATGTGTTGAAATATCTAAAAATCCATCGATATGGTAAGGGCTCCCACTTTCCATCAGATGTTGCTAAGCTATAAACAATCTAATCCGAAGCAGTTAAGACTACACTTGGAATTCTGGGGATTGAACCCCGAATTACGAATGTCAGCATGTTCCATATCAATATTATAAATTTTTTCATTACTGGATTTTATGCTGTTTTGCAGAGTTGAAAAGACTTAAATTTAAAAATATTCAATTTCTCAATGACTTTGATATATAGTCTTTGACAATAGTTTTCGTGATTTTCCTGATAACTCATAGGAACCATAAGAAGGATAAGAACTATTTTAAAGGGTTATGAGAATCCTGATAACTTCTTATAACAATATCCACGGGTTTTGATCCCATGTACCGTAGGTTCGAATCCTACCACCCCAGCCAACTTTTTCATGCAATTATAATTAAATAAAATATTATCTCTGGTTTGCATACAGAGCCAACTATGCTTTATTATAATCTAAGTTAGGCGCAGCTAAATTTTCTAAAATCTAATAAACTTGGAGAAAAAATGTTTACTGAGAAAGAATTCATTTCAGAGGGAGATACTCTGAGGGGACGCTGGTATAAGACCGATCAGAACCAAAATGCTCCTTGCATCATAATGTGTCATGGGACATCTGCTACAATAAGCATGGGATTGTCAGATTATGCATTGGAGTTTCAGAATAGAGGGTTAAATGTGTTTTTGTTTGATCATGCTGGCTTTGGAAGAAGTGAAGGAGCGAACCCCCAAACTATTAACCCTTTAGTTCAGGTAAAGGGTATCAATGACGCTGCTTCTTTCGTGAAAACAGAGCCTAGTTTGTTTAATGGAAAGATCATTCTCTGGGGAGATAGTTTTTCTGGTATGCTGGTCTTGGTCGCTGGAGCTTTGTTAAAAGAAATATCTGGAATTATATCATTTACTGCTGCTTGTGGTTTAAAGAAATTAGAAATTGAGGAAGAAAATGAAAAATTCGCGAAGTTAAAAGAAATTATAGATAAGGGTGACTTTAGCCAATTAGAAGATCTTTCACGGGAGGGGCCTATGCCCGTTGTTTCTGTGGACCAAACATCAAACCCTTCAATGTTAACAGGAATACAGGCCTTTAAGTGGTTCATTGACCAGGGTGGCAAATGGAATAGTGGATGGGAAAATAAGGTGACGCGTGTAATCCCAAAAACTGCAGCACCCTTCACCCCATTTTTGACCGCTCCCTTTATCCAAGTGCCTACTCTTATGATGATAGGTAAGGATGATGAAATGCCCCAGATTGATAAAGATGCGCAATTGGCTGTTTATGAAAAAATAAAATCGACAAAGGAACTTTATGAAATCGACGGCGGTCATTTCGGTGCACTTTATCCTGGTTCCTCCTTATTTTTCGAGGCAATTGAGAAACAAGTGTCGTTTATTGAATCTCATATCTGAATAATCTCGGACTTAAATAAAATTTATCTTTTTGGAAGCCATCAATATAGAAAACTATCCAGAATTAATTTTGTTAGCCTACCTATTTTTGACAACATTTTTGACAACAGTTTTAGTGATTTTCCTGATAACGTATAAGGAACATGAGAAGCATAAGAATTATTTTAAAGGGTTATGCGAAAACTGATAACTCCTGATAACAATATCCACGGGTTTTGATCCCGTGTACCGTAGGTTCGAATCCTACCACCCCAGCCACTTCTTGAAATCAACGTTTCATAAAAATTTAATTGATCTTAATAGATTGGCAGATTATTTTAGGCTTCTATTGAAATTTTCAGTAAATGTCTTGGCATTTGTTTTTGGTTAACTCAATACCGCGAACTGCCCTTATGTATTTTGAGTTTATATCTTCGTTTGGAACTTTATTATGTCTTGAATACATTCATTTAAAGTTTCAATGTTCTTTGCTTTTATATGATCTATCTGATTACCTTTCACAATAAAGCTGAGATTTCTAGCGATTTTTTCACCCTTATTTTTGGAAGGAACATTATTTATTTTGCATTCAGAAAAAGAGTTCATAAGTTTATTTTCTATAGTTTCTAAGAATTCTTCATTCTCTTCTTCAAGAAACAAGTAACACGTAGAAACATTGAAAGTTCCACTTTTAGTTACGTTAAGATACAGAACGTTATTGCTTTTTTCTGTTTTAAATGAAATTTGTGACTTAGTACATTTTGCCTTTAGTGAACACTTTTCATCTAATAATTCTAATAGCTCTTTTAAACTATCTTTAGCACCAGTTTTCATTTCTTTATTTTTTGTAAATTCATCTAATGAAATTTCAGTTCGCGCAGTCTCGAGCTTTGTTGCGTCAAATTTCTTTTCTTCTACAATAAAAATTCTCGCCGTTTCTTCACCATTAACTTGATCCTCATAGTAGTCATTAAGTCGAAGCGCTTTTCTAGCTTCAGTTAGAAACGCTACTGCTTTTTTCCATAGCTCCTCCTTCGATTGTGAGCTTAAATAAATATATGATCCCTCTTCATCCATATAATTTTCTTCAAGCAGTTTGTTTAAAATAGAATCAATAAAATCACCCAATTTTTCTACGGTACCAGGTGAACCAAGAAGTACTGTTTGAGCAAACAACTTATTTCTAAAATCTTTTACTTCTTTCGAATATATTCTATCTTTTTTTAAAATTTCTACTATGTGAATTACTACATCTTTATATACCTGTATGCTTTCATCAAAAACACGCCTAGTTTGCTCGCGCTCTAGAGAGCTTGCCTGTTGCGCTCTTAGTAAAAAATTAGTTGATAAAATTAAGAACAGGGCGCTAAAAGCTGCTGCTAAAGCTTGAGCACCAATTCCAGTTTCTATATAAGAAAAAAGCTGCCCAAAACCCAAAAAGGCAGCGATCGAAATAACTACTATACCGAATAGACTTCCATTTTCTTTTATCTTTTCTCTTATCTTTTTCAAAATCACGTTCCTAATTATTGTTAGTTTATTCTTTTAGTAATAAATTAATTTATATCCTGAAGTTATCATAATCTCTAGAAACCTTTTATAAAAATAATCAAGGAAGTTTTACTCGCGTACTCGTTCGTTTATATACAACTTGTTGAGAATTAGACTCTTCTAATGAAACATGAAATTCCCCCAAAAACTTATAGACTACATTACCAAGAAAATTCTTGTAATGAGCAAAAACGATATTTTTAGTAATATCTCTTGGTTGGACAATCCATTTCATCTTTTTAGTATCAGTCCCAATATATTTCTCAGTAATAGTGTCAAAATTTTCATTTAACTCATTATCCCAGTCTTTATTTTTATATAACTTTGGAAACCAAACTTGCTTTTCAGTTCCTGGTATTCTCCAAGAAGCCTGCTGGAAATGACCCTTTTTTTTGTAACCAAAGCATCTTAGTGTATCCCGATGATTCTCAAAAACAACGTTATCTGAAACATCAATATAGCCACGTCTGATATGCTCTTTAGGATCAAATTTCTTTTTAGGATCCCATGGCACAAACTTTCCTAAAGCAATTAATTTTCTCTTCTTAGTTCTTATTAAGTCAACAACTTCATCTACCTCAAATTTAATCTGTTTCAAGCTTTTATATTTGTTTGTGTTACCTTGACCCAAAGCTTTATGTTTAGTTCGACTATATGCTTTTATTCTGATTTCTTGAAAATCAGTAACATCCATTATTTCTCTTTGTCTGTGTTTATCATCAATTAATTTCTTTTTCTCTCCGTGTGGGGGTTCATCTATCTCACAATATAATTTTAGTTGTGGAAAACAAAGATCGATTAGGTAGCCTACTCCTGATCTACTTTTTACATATTGTTGGCAAATAAACTCAATTTCTTCATCATCCAATAAATGAATAATTCTAGAAATAACATATAATTCCATACCTTTATGAGAAATTTTAGATAAGCTTCGAATTATATAATCGTCTTTGAGAATAGTAGAAATCCTTAAAATAATTTTCAGTCGATTATAAAAAACCTCTGGGAAATTGGACTACATAAGCTCAGCATATCAGAAGACTGATTAAATTTCTGCTACTTTTTGTCTTCGTAAACAAAAAGAAAAATAATAACTGCTGATAACAATATCCACGGGTTTTGATCCTACGTACCTCAGGTTCATGTCCCACCACCGCACACAGCTCAATATTGACTTGACCTAAACTCTCAATAAGTATTTAATTTTCCATATAACGAGTTTGCTTTGAAAAATGAATTGCAGTTATAAATTGGTTGCTATTAGAATTGTATTCTTGTTTTTTACTTGCATACCTTTGTTTTTTACCGGTATTCTGTATGGCAAAAATTTAGAAAGATTGCCCTTCTCTAGCGAAAGATTATTAACAGAATCCGATCTAAAAGGTTTCTCTAAATACGATCTTAAAATTGCTCGGAATGAGATTTTTGCTCGAAAGGGATATGATTTCAAAGGAAGTTTGAGAGATCATTTTTCCAAATTTTCTTGGTATGACCCTACTACAAGAAATGTAACATTATCAAAGATAGAAATTGAAAACGTTTCCTTCATCAAAAAATATGAAGAGACACCTAAACTTTTTGAGAGGCTTTCAAGTGTAAATATAAAGGAAAATACCCCATATAATTTTTTAAACCCTTGTACAGAAGAGGGAAATCTAACAGTCCTGCAATGTGTTTCACAAAAATCAAAAAAAATTATTAGGGTTTGCAGCGATAGAAATCAAAATCTTGAGTACCGTTTCGGAGAAAATATTTTAAAACCTGAATTAATGATGCAAAGACAAAAAGGAATGTATGGGAAATATATAGAAAAAATAGGTTCCCAGAACAACGTTTGGTTGAACTTTCACAAAGAGGAATTCACATACAAAGTCTTTATCCTAAACAAAAAAACTGCAGAGGCAGGGCTAATTGTGTCAATTAATGGAAAAGAGGTTTCAAAAATTAATTGCGATACAAGAACCATATTATTGGGTTCACCAAATAGCCCAAATTTTTTAAATTTGGACATAGATCAAAAAGAGTCAAAAGACATTAAAATAAATACATTTAGAAGGTCAAATCCCTCTAACTCATTAAATGGTCTCAAGAATAGTAACTCTTTTTTAAGTTACATAGGTATTTTCATACTTATTTGGATTTATTATGAAATTAGAGGTTTTTTTATAAGAAAAAAAACTCTTAATGATTTGCAAGCTGACATTAATAGCCCAAAAGTAAGAAAATTGCAGGCTGATTTATCGCAAGCAAATAGAGAGTTTCAGTTGTTAGACACTGACTGGACAAATCTTAGAACTTTGGCTTTGAGTGCCCCAAGAAATATGGATGGATCTTTCAGCAGAAGATCAAAAGTAGGTAAGGAACTGAGTGACCGATATGAATATGTGAGAACTGCTTTTCACCAGAAACAGGTAGAGAGAAAAGTAATTAAGAAAAATTTTGATATTGAAATTTATAGAAGACCCAAAAATATTCTCAATATTGTTTTTAGAAGAGCCTTTTGGAGATTGCTTATGTGCTCATTGGTAGTTCTCATATTGATAGAGAAAATGTTACTAATTGAAGGCGTATACCTTAATTATATTTTTTTTGGATTGATAATTTTATGCTATCTTTATAATGGGGTCGTGAAAAAATATATAATTAATACAAATAATTTGTTTCAACCAATTTAATGGAGTGATATAAATGTCAGACTTAATTCCAGATATTCAATTGCAGGACAATACTGACCAACGATTGGCGTGTGTTTTAGTATTGGACGGATCAACATCTATGACAGAGAAAAATGATGAGGGTCAATCAAGAATAGATTTATTAAACGAAGGGCTAAAAACTTTTGAGAATGAACTTAAAAATGATGACCTAGCTTCTACAAGAGTACAAGTTTATGTTTTAAGGATTGGGGGGAATTCTGATGTTGAAGTTGTTTCCGACTGGACTGATGCTATTAACTGGACTGCGCCTAAAATAGAGGCGAATGGAACAACACCGCTAGGTGCTGGCGCCAAAGAGGCTCTAAAACAAATTGAGTTTCAAAAATCCAAGTACCAAGCAAACGGGATAACTTATAACCGGCCATGGCTTATATTGATAACAGATGGAGAGCCTAATGATGCTGGGTGGGAGAGGGTCGCAGATGAATGTAGAGAAGCAGAAAATGATAATAAAGTAACAGTCTTCCCAATTGGTGTTGACGGCTCTAATATCGATGCTCTATCACGCTTTGCAAATAAAAGTGCCATCCCACTAAAAAACCTCGCTTTTAATGAGTTATTCGTTTGGCTAAGTAGAAGCGTCTCAATTGGTTCACAAGCTGCTGCCGGAGATAAAATACAACTTCCAGCTATGGGATGGGGAGATATAGAGGTTTAAAAGCTAAGTTGTATTTAAATAAAGCAGTTGGGCGTTCACATCTAAAGAACAATGAACCCTGTCAGGATGCAGTAGGAGCATGCTCTGACATCAGGGGATTATTATCTGTCTATTTCATATCTGACGGAGCTGGAAGTGCAAAAAAAAGTCATAAGGGCTCTTCTATTCTTTGTGATAATATTTTGAATTCCGTTACCGCTTCCGTAAACAAAGAGGAAATAAAAAACAAAAAATTTTGGGTAGAGGCAATTAATAAAGCGAGAGATGAAATCGAAAGCCAAATTTCTGCTACTGAGTACTCTCTAAGAGATTTTGCTTCCACCTTAGTCGCGGTCGTTGTTTTTCATCAATACAAAACTTTCTTATGTGTTCATATTGGAGACGGCTATATATTCGGTTTACTCGACAATAATACAGAAATTTTATCTCAACAAAATAATGTTGAATATGCAAATCAAACATTTCTATTTACCGATGCGAACTTTGAGGAGAACCTGAACATAAATCAATTTAGAACTAGTAACTACAAATACCTAGTTATCTCAAGTGACGGGTTAGAGCCAATATTAATAAAGCATAGCCAACCGTTTATGCCTTTTTTTCAACCATTAACAAATTTTTTAGTGAACCAAGGTAATTCCAGAGAAAAAAAAATAGAGGCTATAGATCAGATTTTTTTTAAAGCTTCAAAAGACGAAAACTTGGGTTGCTATGACGATTTGTCATTACTCGTAATCGAGCTTTGAAATGTCCTTTTTTGAAAGAATAGGTAATGGCAATAGGAAAGAAAAAATATACTTGACCGAAAGAATTGCTGGAGGAGGCGCTGCGGATATTTTCAAAATAAAAACATTTTCTGACGAAGTAGCAAAAATTTATAAAAGTAATCAAGACTTACAGTTGTACGAAAAAAAAGTCAGAATGATGATAGATTTTAATCCCAGTCTACCTGATTTTGTTGACCCATTATCAAAAAAAATATATCCACTTGCTGCTTGGCCTCGAGCTCTCATAATAAAAAGAGGTTTCAAAGGCTTTACTATGCCTAAGATTAATCTCAACGAGTCAACGACGATGCAACGCCTTCTACAATCCTCTATGAGACGCCATCATGGTTTAAATCAAGCATTGTGGTATCGCATAGCGGTAGCAAGAAACTTATGTGCCTTGATATCAACTCTAAATAAAATGCACTATTATATTATTGATTTAAAACCCCTTAACCTTCAGGTTTATAAAAAAAATGGGAACATAGTGCTTTTAGATTGTGACGGAATAAGTATGATGAATAAGTCACAAGGATTTGCAGGCACTCAAGTGACTCCTGACTATACTGCACCCGAAAACTTTGGTGAAAAGGCTGCAAATTTTGATGAAATCAAATGTCAGAGGCAAGAAAGATTTGCGCTAGCAGTAATCATTTTTCAATTACTTAATAATGGTCTTCATCCTTTTGCATTCTTGGTCAAAAATAGAAAGTATGCAGGAGGTGTTCTCGAAAATATTAAAAATAGACGGTATGTTTACGATAGAAACAAACATAAATGGGGTTCACCTAATCCTCAATCAATACATGAGTCTTTTACAGACGAGTTGAGAGATCTGTTTGACTCCGCCTTTATGTCAATTGACAGACCCAGTCCCCATGATTGGTTCGTAGAGTTAGACAAATTTGTAGCAACGAAAAATAAGTCACGCTTCAAGTGTAAAAATAACCCCAATCACTTTAATTTTGGCAAAGGTTGCGGAGAGTGCACGAAGTATCATAGCAATCAAATACAACTAAATAAGATTAACCCACCATTATTACAGAATGCTGATACCTTGATTTTTTTATTAATTAAAAACAGAACACCAAGCTTTCTTTTTACACTTGTAACGGTATTCATAGGATTTTTATTGCTAATTGGTATAAATTAGTATTCGACTAAAGTGCTTTTTTCCCCAGATTCTTTTCTAGAATGGTAATAAATATGAAGCCCAGTTAGTAAAACTGTTCATCACCTCTGGTTGCATTACGATATAAACTATAAAAAGCAATGGCACTAATGGTAATCCAAATAAGATTAAAACTAATCCAAAATAGATAAAATATGGGTGTGGAAAGATAAATAACATAGCTGCGCATATAAAAAGGGAGTTTATTGGGGCGAAAATATGACTTTTTCGCATCTGCCTTCCTGTCAGTGTTACATTTCTTCTCTTACCCCATTCTGTGGGATAATAGTATGTTATCCAAAGAAGCACATGACCTGGTATGCACCAAGAAAACCAAAAACAGCGCCATGCTATCTTGTAATAAGCTTTTAAAAATTTGATCATTTACATTTATCTTAATGATTATTTTTAACTAAACTAATCGGAAAAAAAACCGATAATCAATCCTAGAATGCTATATGTGTTTCTTTCTCCGATAATAATAACTTTCAAATCTTTATGAGTTTCATACAACTGATTTCTTTTTAACGGAATTTTTTTTCAAATTCAAACTCGTCTTCCTTGAAAAAACCTTCTCTAACTATACTCCCATCAGTGCTGTACTCGATGCCCATACCGTTCTTTTTGCCGTCGTACCAACCTCCAACATAACGAGCTCCGTTTGCATAGATATAGGTGCCCTGTCCATGGGGTTCGTCATTTAACAACTCACCAGTATATTGTTCTCCATCTTCATGGGTGTAAGAACCCATACCTTGCATTTTGCCGTTGTACCAATCTCCAACATACCGATCTCCGTTTCCCCAGATAAAGGTGCCCTGTCCATGGAAATCGTTATTTAACCACTCGCCAGTATATTGGCCTCCATATTCAGGCCAAAAAAAAGTTCCCCTTCCCTGCCTGAGGCCGTTCCTATGACTTCCAATATATTTCCGGCCATTTCGCCAAATATAAACACCCTCTCCATCAAACAAATCATCCTTCATTCCACCATAGTATTTATCACCAATCTGTTCCCCTTCATTCCATTCAACTTTTTTATAGCGTATCTTCAGGAGTATCTCTTTTATTATGAGAATAATATTTTTCATATCTAACTTTCCTTTAAGAAATTGTTTTTCTGGAGAATAACGGTCCGTTATCCATTATTAAAGTTCAGATAATAAATGTCTAATTATTTAACACATACCTTTTTGCGATCACTTTTCTGACAACACTTTTGACAACACTTTTGACAACAGTTTTTGTGATTTTCCTGATAACGCATAAGAAGCATAAGAAGGATAAGAACTATTTTAAAGGGTAATGAGAATCCTGATAACTCCTGATAACAATATCCACGGGTTTTGATCCCGTGTACCGTAGGTTCGAATCCTACCACCCCAGCCATTTCTTAAATGCAATAATTTACCCTTTTTATTTACCTTTACCGTTTGTTGGATTGTTCCCAGTCTACTCTTGGGGTCTTGCCAATAATCTTCCTAATATCTACTGTGTCACTAATTCTCTTAATATTTTGAGTAGCCAAAGGTGCAATGGACTTTTTGCATCACGAACATGCCTCACTGCATGAATTTGAAATTCTCCGCCTTCAATTGGCAGATCTCTATGTGCAATATCAAATTTCTGGCCATTATCTTCTGCTACTCTTTTTGGCAGAGTCACGACTAGATCGGAATTTTCCAATATTGATAACGCTGGAAAAAGTGATGGAACAATTGTTTGAATGTCTATTTTTAAGCCTTGAAGATCCAAAGCATGATCTAATAAATTTTTAATTCGTCCATAAGGGGATATTAAAAGGTGTTTTTCTTTAGCGATTTTCTCAAGAGTTAGCTTTCCTTTAAATATGCTATGACCTCTGCGAGCAGCTAAAACATAATGTTCGCTGTGAAGTTTTTCAGCAATATAGGTTTTTCTTCCTCGTGTTGGAAAATTGAAGTAGCCAATTGAAAGATCGATTTGCCCCTGGGATAATGCGTGAATTGCTCCATCGCTGTGGAGTGGGAAGGCATGTATATTTATGTTTGGACTGACTGAACGTAGCTTAGCAACAAGTTTAGGAATGATGTTGGTTAATTCATAATCAAATGCACCGATCCGCAAATCTGTTGTTGCTGAATTTGGAAAAAATTGCTCTGATCCCTCAATTGTTTGTGAAATTAAGCGGATTATATTTTCAACTTTTGGTTCTAATTCGCGTGCAAGTGCCGTTGGCTCCAATCCATGGGCACGACGCAGAAATAACGGGTCCTTAAATAGAATTCGAAGTCGCTTTAATGCGTGGCTGACAGCTGGTTGTGTTAACCCCATTTCTTTTGCTACTGCTGTGGCCTTTTTATGCCGCATTGTTCTAAGAAAAACGAGTAGCATTGTGCTATCAATTAGTCTGATATTAATGTCATTTATATCTGTCATATACCTAATTCATTATATAAAAAGTCTGAAATGGTCTATTTTTTTTTAGTATTTGTATCAATTATCGACTCTAGAGAAGAATCCACGTCTAGATCGAGAAAAAGTTTTCTAGTTTTTAATAGTGCAATCGAGGAAAATGGAGAAAAAAGATGTTTTTAAAAAAATTAATTCTGACAAGTGCCGTAGCTACCTTAATTTGCTCGGCGGCATTTGCTAAAGACTGTGGCCCTTCTGGACAGTCAATTCGAATTCTTGCTAGTGACTTCCCTGCTATACATGCTGTCGCTGGAACAGCTGAGGAAAATTGTGCAGCTAGCGCGTCAGAGTTCACACGGAATCATACAACAGAAGCACGTCAAATAATGAATGCTGCTCTAACACCAAATCCAGCTGAGTATACTAGCGTTATTGTAGCAAATTCTACCCTAACACAGCTTATGAACGATGGCTTAGTTCGTCCTCTTAATGATTTGGTTGAAAAATATGGAGCTGATCTACCAAAGAATCTAATGATTACGATTGATGACAACATCATGGCTGTTGCTTTCATGGCCAACTCACAACATCTATTCTCCCGTAAGGATATTCTTGAAAAAGCCGGCATAAATAGTATCCCTGGCACGTACAGTGAGATGATTGCCGCAGCCCAAGCTATTCGTAAAGCGGGTATCATGGAATATCCAATCGTTATGAATATGAAAACAGGATGGAATGTTGGTGAGTCGTTTAACCTAGTTTTCCTTGCGCATGGAGGTGAGTTCTTTAAGCCTGGTACCGCTGAACCTACCGTTAATAGTGCAGCCGGTATTGCAGCTTTAAACACACTAAAGGCGTTAGTTGAATATGCACACCCCGATCATTTAACACAGGCCTCCAATGAAACTCAGGCGATATGGGAAGCTGGAGAGGCTGCACTAGGAATTATGTGGGGATCTCGAGGATCGGTGATTTTGGATGATGAAGGGTCATCAGAACAAGTGACATCAAATACTGTTCTTTCTTCAGCTCCATCAGTTAAGCCAGGTGGTATACCCGGTGCGACACTGTGGTGGGATGGTTTTACTATTTCGAAAAACGTATCGGATGCAGAAGCAGAAGCTACATTTGCCGCTCTGGCAAGCTCATTGAACTCGGATATGGTTGCCGCCAATAACGATGATGCAATTTGGTTGCTCGAAGGCTTTAAGCCGGGTGCGGCTGCGGAAGGCGTATCTGCGACTGCTCAAGGTGGTGCGGTTCCATACCCAATGCTTCCACAAATTGGGTTGTTGCACAATGCGCTAGGCTCAGAATTATCAGAGTTCCTTAAAGGTAACGAAAGTGCAGAAAAAGCCCTTGCAGATGTCGAAGCAGCTTATGTGACAGCTGCAAAAGAAAAAGGATTTCTTCAGTAGGTTGGTTTAACTGGAGAGAACTTGGTGAGGGGGATCGTTAAAACTCCAGTCCCCCCCACCGTGTTTTTGTTTAAAAACGGATGTAAAGGGTGAAACACCGTACTTTTTTTTGGTTCATACTACCTACGCTTTCGGCAATGATTTTGTTCATTGCAATTCCTATAGGTTCCGCTTTTGTGCAATCTCTTTTTATACAGCATGACCAGGTATTAGTTTTGTCGAAAAATTGTGGTCCTTTTGGCTGTAGGGAGACAACTTCAGTGGATATCGAAGCAACCAAGGAGCTTCGTCAAGATTCACCGTTAGGTAAGTTTAATGGCATAGGTACTTATCTAAACCGCTCACATCTAGCATTTGCTGAAGTTGGTAATGCTTGGGCAGTCTCACGGACCTTTAGTGGCTTCCTAAACGAAGTCTTAGATCTTCCTTTCTATGGTGCCTTAATGTTTACATTAACGTATACTGCCGTTGTTACGCCGTTGGTTTTGCTACTGGGTTTGGCAATTGCTATTGGGGTCAACGGCTTACCAAATATAATAAAGGGACCATCCATATTTGTCTCACTTTTGCCGTTCCTAGTAACACCTCTGGTTGGATCTTTGATTTTATTTTGGATGGTTGATGGAGATGGAATTATTGGGGCCACTATTCAACTGATTTTCAATGATCCGGACCTAAGCCTCAAAGCTTCAACTGGGTTGACCTGGACTATGTTAATTGTCTACGGAATATGGCATACGCTCCCATTTAGTTTTATAGTGTTTTATGCTGGTCTCCAAACTGTCCCAGTTGATACGCTAGAGGCTGCTGAGATTGACGGAGCTACAAAGTGGCAGCGCACAGTTTACGTCGTAGTCCCCCACCTAGTACCATTGATTACCTTTGTTACATTGATGCTGTTGATGGATAACTTTAGAGTCTTTGAACCGATTGTAAGCTTTTCAGCTGAAGCACACGCTCGGTCACTTAGCTGGATCATTTTTAATGATCTTCGTGAGAGTGGAAACCCCCTTTATGGATCAGCTGGGGCAACATCGATTTTGACAATTATTGGGGTAATCTTCCTGTTGACACCAGTTCTGATCCGTAATTGGCGAGATTTTAAGCTTAGGAGGCTATGAAACTACTATCATGACAAGAACAGCACGTACTCCTATCAAATTTTTTAGCGTCCTTTCATTTAGCCTAGTTGCTCTATGGCTGCTAATAGCTGCCTTCCCTTTCCTTTGGACATTCTGGGGTAGTTTCAAAGTTCAATCTGATTTTTTTTCAAAAGCAGATTGGATGTATGCACTTTGGGGAACTAACACCGCAAGAGAAACTGGTAATGCATTCACTGGCTCCGGGTATTACGGTGCCTGGATAATTGAAGGTTTCTGGAAGAATTTTCTTAACTCTGGGATAGTAGTGTTTTTTACTGTTATAATTTCTCTCACATTCGGAACACTGGGTGGCTATGCTCTGGCACGTTCTGGATTTCGTTACGCTTTTTGGATATTGATGGCCGCTCTAGTTTTCCGTGCAATGCCACACATCACGTTAGTATCTGGATATCTACTACCGTTTTTTGAATGGAATATTTGGGGGTATTTACCAACCACCATTATTGTACTCGTTGCAATGAACCAGCCATTTACCATTTGGATGTTACATTCATTCTTCCTCAACGTACCCAAAGATATGGATGAAAGTGCAATGATCGATGGTTGCACACGTTTTGAAGCATTTCGGTATGTTATTGTTCCGGTCATGTGGCCTGGGGTCATAACTACAGGGCTTTTTAGTTTTCTTTTAGCCTATAACGACTTCACAGTAACTGTAATGCTTCTCAGTGAAGAAAATGAGACGATCATTCCCGCTATAAATAGCTTCCTTGGCACCACACAGGTTGAAGGTAAGGTAATGTATGCAGTAGCCGCCGTAGTCTCAGTAACGGCACCAATATTGGTGTTAATTCTGTTTTTTCAACGTCAAATTGTAAGTGGATTAACTGCTGGAGCGGTTAAGGGTTAAATAAATGAATAACAATAAAGTCAAGGATGACATAAACTCAACAAATAAAGAAATTATTGCAAAGCTCCGTAAAGCACAGGCCGATTTCACAGAGGTAGGTGTTCGGAATGCACTTAATGATTTATTGCTGACTGACGCAGTTGTCCACATGCCATACCCGTTTGGCGATTTAGTAGGTCCGGACGACTTTTTTGATACTTGCTATGCGCCATTATTTGAGGCAATGCCAGATCTTGAGCGGCGGGACTGGATCGTAATCGGTGGACGGACTGAGCATGGTGATAACTGGATTGGATGTGGTGGCCATTATGTTGGTACATTTGTTGGGCCTTGGCTTGATATTCCGCCAACTGGTCATTTGACACACATGAGGTTTCACGAATTTTACCGATTTGAACAAGGGCGAGTGGTAGAGGTTCAGGCACTCTGGGATATTCCTGAGGTTATGATCCAGGCTAATGCTTGGCCAATGGCGCCTTCTTTGGGATTAGAGTTTTGTATTCCAGGTCCAGCTACTAACGATGGCTTAGTTTCAGGGCCTTGGGATGATAAACATTCTAATGCATCGTGTGACCTTGTTAAGACTATGCTTCAACATATGAAAAAACATCCGTCACAAGGTGATGTAGATATAATGAAAATGCCCCACTTTTGGGATGACAGAGTTAACTGGTATGGGCCAGCTGGTATTGGGACTGCACGTGGAATTGCTGGCTTTAGAAACTGGCATCAAATTCCATTTATTAATGCTATGCCAGACAGAGGAAAATATGTGGATGAAATAACATATCATTTTTTTGGTGATAAAGATTATGCTGCAGTCACTGGCTGGCCTAACATGATACAGACAATAACTAATGACGGTTGGATGGGAATAGCGCCAACAGGAAAACGTATAACAATGAAATCGCTTGATTTCTGGCGTATTGAAAGGGGTAAAATTCGTGAAAACTGGGTAATGGTAGATCTTTTAGATGTCTACAATCAACTAAATATTGATGTCTTTGCACGTATGAATGAATTCAATAAGGCCCGCATAAAAGGTAGATTATCTTTCCCAATAGGAGAGTATTAAATGATGAGGCATTGACCATGAAAGGATTCGATCCAAAATTTAGAAACTTTCCACACTATATTTTAGGTATAACAAAAGAAATTTGGGAAGAACGCAAAATTGCAAAGCTTAATGATTATTATGCAAATGATATAGTGGTGCGTTCACCTGCCTCAGTGGTAATTGGCAATGACAATGTCATTGCTGCAACCATGGCTACATTAGCAGAATTTCCCGATCGTACCTTGCTGGGAGAGGATGTGATCTGGTGTACTGCAGAGGGAGAAGGCATGCTTTCATCACACCGTCTAATATCTACTGCCACACACACATATCATGGCCTTTATGGAGCTCCATCAGGAAAATATCTACAATACCGAATTATTGCTGACTGTCATGCTACTAATAATAAAATTGATGACGAATGGTTAATTCGTGATCAGGGTGCAATAGTTCGTCAATTGGGTTTAGATCCAAAAGATTATGCAAGTAATCTTATCGAACGTGAAGGTGGTCCAAAAAAATGCATTAAACCTTATACGCCTGCGAATGATACCGTTGGCCCTTATTTAGGAAAAGGTAATACTAATATCTGGGGGCAACGCCTTGCCAGCACAATTGAAAAAATAATGCATTACGAGTTAGATACTATATTTAATGAATACGATCGCTCTGCTCAACTGGAATATCCAGGAGGCATTACTACTCGCAGTTTTAAAGGAGCAGATAGTTTTTGGACTGGTCTCAGATCTAGCTTCCCACATGCAAAATTTAAAGTTCACCATGTTATTGGGCGTGATGACAAAAACATGCCTCCTCGTGCTGCAGTTCGGTGGTCTCTTCATGGAAAACACGATGGATTTGGGGCATTCAGTGAGCCAACCGGTGCAGAAGTTTTTGTCCTTGGCATTACCCATGCAGAGTATGGAGAATTAATTCAAGGGGAACCAAAGATCAGACGTGAATGGACCCTATTTGATGAGGTATCAATATGGAAACAAATACTAATGTATAAAAAGTATTAAATAAGTAAATATAACATTGTGTAAGTTATTTCAGATTGTATTAAATGATTCTAGCGTTCATAGAGAACATATGAATATGGAGTGAATACGTTAAATCGCGATTTAATAGTATACAGTCACAGTCAAATGATGGACTTGTGTGGATTTTAGGAGATAATTATTGAGTAGAAATATTGTAAAAATTCTAGATAAAGGTTTTTCGGATATTTCTGCTGGCGAGAAAATGCTTATCTCTTCGCCAGAGAAAATTTCAGAGTTTATTTTTACGATACCCAAGGGTTCTTATTTAAGCATTAAAGAACTAAGGCGTGGACTAGCATTAAAAGCTGGGGCAGATAATACTTGTCCAGTAACAACTGGGATATTTCTAAGAATGGCAATTGAACTGCATAAAGATGATGAAAATTTTCCTTACTGGAGAGTTGTTGATGAAAAACACCCTGTAGTGAAAAAGTTAAACCTTGATGAAAATAAAATTAAAAAGAGGAGAGTTGATGAGGGAATACCGTACTAAGAAAAACCTACACAACCCCACAAATCGTTCACAACGAACCATCGTCACAGTTTAGCATATTGTTGACTAGGGTAAACTTGATCGGCGATTTTTGCAGAAATGGATGTTGGTCACCTATTTTTGACAACACTTTTGACAACAGTTTTCGTGATTTTCCTGATAACG
>CABZEG010000039.1 GCA_902524655.1 uncultured Alphaproteobacteria bacterium
AATCCTTATATGCTTAATAATTTAGGTAATGCTTACGAAGCCATAGGAAAATTTGACCAAGCATTAAGTTTTTTCCAGAAAGCAACGGAAATTGATCCATATAATGCTGATGCACATTTTAATTTGGGGGTGATGCTCGAAAAATTAAATAAAGAAAATGAAGCTGCAAAGCATTTTAAACTAGCCTTGGCCGCTAAGCCAGACCATGAAGATGCCAGACACATGCTCGCGGCTCTTGAAGGTATTACAACAGTTTCAGCTCCTCTATCATATATTAAAAACTTGTTTGATGGCTATGCAAAAAATTTTGAAACTTCATTAGTTAACAGTCTTGAATATAACGTTCCTGAAAAGTTATCAGAGTTAATATTAGATAAAACCAAAATGAAGTCTTACGGGTCTGTTTTAGATTTAGGATGTGGCACTGGTTTGTTAGGAGATGTTATAAAAGGAAAATGTGAATATCTTGAAGGTATTGATATTTCACAATTCATGCTTAACAAAGCGAAGGAAAAGAATATCTATGATAGCCTTAAGTGTGAAAGCATTGCGAATTATTTATCCAACGCTAATTTGCGCTTCGATAACATAGTAGCAACTGACGTATTTATCTACGTGGGAGAGTTATCGAAAATTTTTAAATCCATTAAGACTCGGAGCAAAATCAGTGGCCATCTTTCTTTTTCGACAGAGCATTCTGATAAGACTAAATATTATCTCGAAAAAACTGGCCGTTATTCCCACTCTAGAGCCTACATAGAGCGACTTTGCTTAGAACACAATTTTAAGTTAATATATTTTAAAGTACATAACCTTAGAAAAGAAAAAAAAGGATATATTAGAGGAGGTCTTTACATACTTAGCTTTTGAGATTTAAATCATGTAAAAAGTTAGCTAGGGAATGGGCGTTCATCCACCATATGATTGGAGATCAACCTGCATCTGGTAAATGAAAGAACTTTAAATTAAAACCCTGTTCTGTGTAACTAAGTGTATACATATACCTACCCTATGGGTGTAGCTGTCGCATACCCCCTTCAGCTACCGAAGTCTCCATAATATTAGAGCATAAACTTTTGGCTGTAATTAAAAGGTATGCATTGAACCCCTTACGTAAACTTGCTTATATCCCTTTTCTGTAACTTTAGCACATTTACCTTTTGTGTCGCACAAAGCTATCTTTTGTACACCACTTGATTGTGCAGTTGCCGTTGGTATTATTGCTGTGACTTTAAGAGCTATAACTACTAAAGCTCCTGCAATATCTGTTATTATAAATTTTTTTATATGTATCTATAGTCATATTCTTCTCCTTCACGTTTAATCCTAAGAATAGCATGGAGCTAATAGTAGCTTTCCGTTTGTATTAGCTCTGGGTCTTTCCCCAAATAGCAAAGTTGTTGTTGCCACTCAGCTTATATCTGCTCGTACTCGTCTTACCTAAGCCAAGTCTGCAGCTGACGGCTTTGCACGTTTTCACCACGCTTAAGTTTGTCAGCCATTCCCTATAACTTGTTAAAGCGATTGCCTTCTTCAGCAGTCAATTCGCGCCGTGGATTTGCATTTTCTATCCGTTCTTGTAGCAACTAACGGAAGTTACCGGTTGGCCTCTTTTGATTGTCTAGCCATTCACTCAATTTAATCAAATTGCTTTATACAAGAAATAAGCTTCGGTTTTCTACTACTCAACGCCCCAGACAAATAACTATCTACAATTTTATCTTGATACAAATCGTAAATAACTCGAAGTTGAGAAGCATGGAAATCAACCCCACGCCAATTTCTTCCAGATGTTTTTTGAAACACCCCTTTAAACCCTCGTTCAGATTTCCAATGCATCAATATCTTTTTCAAATCATCTCTTGCTTTGACAACACATCGTGCTCCGACATCATGAATATTATCACCAGAGAGTAATTCAGGTACGCACTGGTGTATTATTTCTCCTGCATCAGCTTGTCTAGTAATTTGGTGGAAGGTCGAACCACAAAATTGTGGCTCTAAGTGATAAAATGGCCAAAAGAGTGTAGCTCCACCCTTGTACCAAGGTGACAAACCCAAATGCAGATTTATTTTATCCTTTGGTAGCACATTAATAACAGGATCAAGTATTAAATCTACGCCGAATATAAAACAAAAATCTGCATTGAATTCTTTAACTTTATCCGCAACTAATTTCGAATTAAGTTCGTTAGGCTTAATAAAAATAGAACTAAAACCCTTGAAAACTTCATGAGCATTTAAACTTCCATAAGCTGATAACTCAACGCTATATCTATTTTCAAAATGTAACTTAAATAACTGTTTATCGTAATCACATAAGTCGCTTGGCGGCTCAGATAGCAATTCCTCTCTTTGCATAATTACTATAAACACTTCGTCGAAAAATTCGAGTACAGATTTGTTTACAAAAAGGTGCCTCGGATGATCTCCAGAAAATAAAATCAGCTTCATTTCAACTCCAACAAATCTTTTTGATACATTGCGGCAATACCCTCATTGATTATCGAAATATCCAGTTTACTTTTCTTTGATATATCAAAGTTAGAAACAGTCCCATCTGCTAAATGCATCAACCAGTGGAACGCATCCAAATGTGCGCCATTAAGAATAACCGTATCCTCGAAATTAAATAATCTATTATGGCTGCCACCCTCATTTGCTTCATGGGCTTGCTGATTAAGGGTGCCACCTACCTTAGGATATAAATCCCGTTTGCCAAGCTGGAATTCACAAAATGCATTCATGCGTTTTGGATAACAATAACTCTCGATCAGATTTATCCAAGTCTTATGAACGTCAAACGCTTCTAAAAGCGACTCCGATTTGACAAAACTTAAGTCATCAGCTGAAGTGTGGTACTCATCAAATTCATAGTATTTTGATTTGTGAATTGAAGGCGTAACTATTCTAAATCCTGGCGATGAGTATTGTCGTTCATCACTTCCATCTGGAACAAAAGGGTAAGTCAAATATTCTTGGCCCACACTGGACTTAAGCGCCAGATGAGCGCTTTCATTCATAAAGTGATTTGCATCAAAACCTTCCTTTATGGACATTTTGTCAGGCCCAGCTACACAACTTATTATCATTCCGCCAACAATGTTTTTCGTGTTCGCTTGTGAAAGAAATGATATTGCACCAATTGTTTCAGGCAACACCACTAATCGATAAGTAAACTTTGTATCAAGCTTACTTAAATACTCGAACAGAAAAGATGCTAATACAACTCCGCTAAGATTATCGTTAGCAAGACTTGGATGACAGCAATAAGTAGAGATTAGAATTTCATCTTCTGTTCGTCCTTTTTTAACACACTCAAGCCAACTTAAGTTTCCATTAGAATTAAAAGACGAATCTATGAAAACTTTGAATGGAGGAAAGAATTGCTCACTTTCTAATAAATTATGCGAACAACAAAAACCCCAATTCTTGTTGTAATACGAGGTTCTGTAAGGAATCCGGTCAGGGTATCTCGGAAGTGTGTGAATATGTTTCTTCAGCTCATCCGAATCTACTATCTTGTCCACTGGCGCCGAATATGACATGACATGTAGATTAGACTCTTTGAAATCTACAATTTTCTCACCCGCTCCATTACAAATATAGCCATCATCAACATTCCATTCATCAGGTACAATCCAATCAAATACTTTTGTACCAGACGGGACTGATTTTATTTCTCCATGAAGAGGGAAATTATTAAGTAAATAGTCAAAGGTCTCATGCACTCCTCTACCTGTGAGACTTCTATTAATTGGGTAAAGTTCAGAAAATACCCTTTCAACCCGGTTTTTCATGCTCATTTTTTCGTTCTGCCTTCAGATAACGAACCCTTAAGCATGCCAGCAGTAAAGCCAAACTCTTTACAAAGGCGCTTTACTTCTTCCAGAGCGTTAGCGCGTTCGTTCTTCTTAGCTTCAACCATCTGCTGCTGAATTGCCTCCATTTCAGCTTTCAACTCGTCATAAGATTTCATCTCACACCACGAAAGTTTATGTATCAGTCTAATGCTATTGATTTTTTAAGAGAAGGAAAAGCACATTTTTTCTACGTCTGCTACAACGCGTTCAATATAGGGGAAAGTATTTTTTTTGCACCTCTCCTGTTTTTACATAGTGGTAGTAGTCTTTTTCTAAAATTATCTCAGGATCTTTATCAAATATTAAGGCTTCTATTTTACCTTGTTTTCCAAGCATTACTCTTCCTCCTTTTCCCTTTGCTCTCGATTAATACGAAGTTTCAAAGCCATTGCATCCGCAAAGTCTTGCTCATGTTGTGATAATTTTTTTGAAGTCATATTGTCCTCCGCTTTAGTACTTCTGGCCCAATGCCAAGGCGTACAAGTTGGTAAATAAATGCCTTAATAAATGGATATAATTTATCATCATCCTGTGCAAGCAAAATCTTTTTGGGGGACTAGCTGGGGGACCAGCGACTCTGATAAATTTTATCACATTGATTTATATGACGTTTTAAGAATTGTATGGCGGAGGAGGTGTCCTCTCTCTAACACTCTAAGTCATTGTTAACATTGCGAAAATATTAGCACATATGGTTGCATTCTACAAGAGGATTACAATTTTTTTAAATATAACGGACTGGCACTTCTTATTGGAGATTAAATAAATAATACTTGTTTTATATTGTTTATCTTTAGAAATTTGTTATAAGAATGTTCGGCATTTAATTACCAACTTGTGCGCCGTGGCATTGGGCCTAAAGCACTAAAGCGGGAGAAATCAATGTTAAAAGAAAAAGTATTCGAAGTAGTGCCATGGCCAATTAATGGGTTTAGTGGTATTGGCGGTGCAGCAATATGGCCAAGACACACTAAATTTGTTTGTTCTTATACAGTCTGTTTGGGAATGGACCTGATTGAAGAAGCGTTATACTCGGTCAGTGCTGGAACCAGAGGAAAATTTGATAGTCTTTGGACCATTACCGCTTTCAGCCTTCCAGAATATGATCTTAGAGATGGTGCGGAGCTATTAAAAAATTTAAAGTGGCATGGTCAAGATATTACCTACGGCAGAGTGTGTAGAAGGCATATTGATGGAAAGAGCAGGGTTCAGGCGTTAGAGGAAATGTTCAAAGTATTCATAGAGAAAAAGCTACAATATGAGGTGCCAAAAGATTTTATAGAGGGAGGCTTGTTTTCAAAAAGACGGTTCAGAAGAGTCTTAGAATCCGTTAAAAAAAAGTCGCTTTTCGTAGATTGAGAAAGCAATATAGAGAAATGATTGTATTCAATCATTTAGATTATTGGAAAGCGATCACTCTTTTTAACCTCAATGTAGCTACCTACAAACCTACGTTGGCTAAAGTATTAATAAGCGCCGCAAATGAAGGGGTAAAAGAAATAAAATCTTATTTTAAACTTTCTAATTGATAGCTTTGGAGAAATTATAGTTTTTGAAGACTAAAAGCAATTAAGCTAATTCAGAGATAGGCTGTTCAATTTGTACTTCATTCATTTTAATGACTAAGCGTATAACTACTTTTTATGCTCCATAAACTTGGCTGCCATTGTTGGGTTATCTCTAGTCAATCGCTTTACACTTAAATCCCCTGCCTTGTTATTAGCAAGCCTCAGATTGTTTTCAGAACTCAACAGCTCCTTTTTTGTTTTCTGCAATGCCGTAATCGACTTATCGATCTGTTCTATAGCAGAGTCAAACTTTCTTTTTGCCAAATCATAATTTCGGCCAAAGCCCACCTTAAATTCTTCTAATTCTGTTTCAAAATTGGTTACATCTATGTTTTGTTCTCTTATCAAGGCTAGTTGGTTTTTAACTTCTATACTGTTCATTGCTGCATTTCTTAGGAGGGTAATCATGGGAATAAAAAACTGTGGTCTAATCACATACATTTTTGGATATCTGTGAAACATGTCTACTATTCCCATATTGTATAACTCACTATCTGGCTCCAACAGGGAAACTAAGACGGCGTATTCACAGCCTTTTTCATTGCGATCCTTATCTAACTCCTTAAGAAAGTCCTCGTTTTTGCTTTTGGTTACCGTAGTGTCTGTTTCATTTTTCATTTCAAACATAATGGAGACTATTTCAATCCCACTCTCATTATGGTCCTTGAAAATATAGTCGCCTTTACTTCCTGAGCTGGCATCATTATCTTTTTCAAAATAAGCAGTTTGAAATGCAGTGGGACGTAATCTATTAAATTCAATTTCACAGTGCTGTTCCAAAGTTTCACCAACCATCTTTGTTGAAAGCTTGGCTTTCATATCTTTTAGCCTCTCTATTGCTTCATCTCGGTCCCTAATTTGAGTTTTATATTTATCTCTTAATAAATTTTCAGAATTCTGCTTTTCCAAATGGGCATTTTTTAAGTCATTTTTGAGATTATCTCGATCTTTTTCGATTTCCTTGACTGCTTGCATTACCGCGAGTTGCTTCGCGGCTTTAGCCTCTTTGATTGCTGATTTTAATTCGTCACGCTCTTTTTCAATTTCCTTCACTGCTTGATTTACTGCGAGCTCCTTTGAATTTCCGGCTTGATTAATTTCCATCTTTAAGCGCTCAATTTCGATTTCTTTCTCTCTTTTTAGTGACTGAAGAGAATTCTCGGACTCTTTTTCTTTTAATTTAATCTCCGAGTCTTTGTCCTTTTCTGCCTGGCTAAGCCGTTCATTCACTGCTTTTGAAAATTCATTATTTCGTACCTGTGCTACAAGGTCAGTATAACCAGTTTCATCAATTTTAAATGCTTTGTTACAATGAGGGCATACCAGATCTTGCACTTAAGGAACTCCATTAGTTAAAAAATTTTCTTACCTAATCTTAATTCAAGTTCATCAAAATGTTAAACTTTTATGCATACCAATGTTCTTCTGTATGCAGACCCAAATAGTTAAGAAGTGGTTCCCTAGGGGTATCGGGGGGGAGTATTAGTTAAGTGATTTTTGGAATTAGCAGAATTGCATAATTTATATAAGTTCTTAAGATAAAACAATGAACAACTTTAGACCAATTACACTAGCTACCATACTGCTATTTCTTTTACTATCTGGGTGTTGGTGGCAAGAGATGTTGTGTAATTCCATCATGAGAGATGAACACAATAACAGCAGAATGTTTTATGATGAATGTACGGCGATTAATGATCCAGCAACAAGAGGATGGCTGCTTGAAAAATAAAATTGTATGGAGTCAAAAATGACATTTATTCGATATACATTGATAACATTAATTTTGTTACTGTGTATAGTGTATGGCTCATATGTCTATTTCGAATGGGGATCAGCAAAGGAATTTCAAAAGGATGTTGATTGGCTCTTTTGGGCTTGTGTGAAGATACTGCAAGATTGGGGGAAGTGGACAGGTCTTGGCTACAATCTTTTAAACATTATTATATTTATAATTCTTCAGCCGCTACTCATTTTAATTTTCTTCGTTCTTTGGAGAATTGAGGTATCAAAGAGAAAAAGACGAGATGGTTTCTAATTTTAAAAACTTAAGTCCATTCAATGCAGCACAATCTTTAGCTTGGATAAAGCTCAGTCGAATATTAACCGTTCTTATCATTACTTTGAGTATAATGTGCTTCGGCTTTGCTTCATATGCTGCCGAAGAACTAGATTTAGTAAAACTGAAAAGGTCTGCAGAGGCTGGGATTCCGAAAAGCCAGTTGGAGTTGGCACTAATATATTCTGAGGGAAGAAACGGTGTAAGGAAAAATACTGAAGCCGCTATTAAGTGGTTTCGTCTGGCTGCGTCTGCTGGAAATTCCGATGCACAGGTACTCCTTGCTGATGCAATACGAAGAGGCCTGGGAACACAAAAAGATATAAACGAAGCTATCATTTGGTACAAAATGGCAGCAGAAAATGGAAACCCAATGGCCTTTGCAAGCCTTGGCCAAATTTATTTAGAGGGTGAGGGCGTAGTAAAAGATATTACAGAGGCGCTTGAATGGCTTAAACGTGGGGCTGAAGCAGATAACCCCTATTCGCAAATGCGGTTAGGAGACAGTTATTTAGCGGGCCAAGGTGTTGAACGCAGTAAAGCAGAGGCTGAAAAATGGTACGAAAGAGCGATGACGAACTTAGAGCACCAGCGTCTTTTAAGATTAGGGAATAACTATCTATTCGGGAAAGGTGTTGAAAAAAATTTAGTAACGTCTTTCAAAAATTTTGCTGAGACGGCGAAGGAGGGAAACGCTGAAGGTCAGTTTAGAGTTGGGGATGCGCTGTACAAAGGTCTCGGAATTCCAAAAAATAAAAGAGATGCAATACAGTGGTACAATAAAGCCGCTAATAAAGGCAACATCTTTGCAAAACATGCTCTGGCACAGGCATATTTTAATGGTGATGGAATTAGACAGGATAGATTAAAGGCATTAGAAATGCTTGAGGAAGCGGCAGAAGAAGGACATATTGACAGCTTATTTGCCCTTGGCCAGCTCTATCTACAAGGCGATTTTGTTGAGAAAAATATTAATAAAGCCTTCACCTTGTTTGAAAAGGCGGCAAAGCAAGGAGATGCAAATAGCCAATATGACGTTGGGCTTTTTTTAAAAACAGGTATGGGTGTTCAACAAAATGTAAAAGAGGCTTTCAAATGGTTTATGCTTGCCTCTGATCAAAATAATCCTGACGCACAACTGGAATTAGGAGTGGCTCTCAGCGCTGGGAGTGGCGTTGAGAAAAACTTTTCAGAAGCATACAAATGGTTTCTTATATCTGCGGAGGCAGGAAATAAGATTGCGCAAAACGAAGTTGGCAGAGCTTTAAGGGATGGATTAGGAGCCCCTAAAGATATGCAACAGGCTTTTGGTTGGTTTGTTAAATCCGCTAATCTTGGTTATAGAGAGGCGATGACAAATGTGGCGCTAGCCTATCTTGATGGCCAAGGAGTTATCAAAAACATCCAAGACGCAATAGAATGGTTCCGAAAAAGCGCTGATCAGGGTGATGCTAACGCTGAATACCATCTCGCAAAAATGTATTCTTCAGGAGTACATATTTCTCCTAACCCGACAGAGGCATTCAAATTGATGCAGAGCGCTGCAATACATGGGCTCGTTGTGGCTCAAAGGGAGTTAGGCGAGTTTTACAGCAAAGGAGTGGGTACAACAAAAAATCCATCCATGGCATTCGAGTGGCTTAATAAGGCCTCCGAGAACGATGATGGTCGTGCCCATTATTTACTTGCTCAGGCTTATTTCAGGGGAGATGGAACGCAGAAAGATAGTAATATGGCCCTCCTTAAAGCTCAAAAAGCTTTATCCCTTGGAATTTCAGAAGCATCTTTTTTGGTGGAGGTTTTGTCATCTTCGGCGAATATAAAAAGTGATCCTGTCCTTGATGAGGGTAAAAAGATAGATTTTGGTAATTACTATGCTCTTATTATTGGAAATGATGATTATCAAAACGTCGATAAATTAAACACAGGTGCCGTTGATGCGAAGGCCGTAAATGAGATACTTAAAACAAAATTCAATTTTAAAACAGAATTGCTGATAAACCAATCTCGAACACAGATTTTGGATACATTATATAGTTACAGAACCAAACTTACTGAAAGTGATAACTTATTAATTTTTTATTCTGGCCACGGTGAAAAAGATAAAAAGACTAATAGAGGTCACTGGCTTCCAGTTGATGCAGACCCTGAAAAGAAGTACACATGGATTTCCAATAGTGCTATCTTAGACGAAATAGAAGCCTCAGATGCCAAACATATTTTACTCGTTATTGACTCTTGTTTCTCAGGAATATTTGCAGAGAAACGTCTGAGGGAGAAAGAAGGGGTAAAATCAATTCAAAGAGAGCTCCTCGAACAGAAAAGTCAATTGAAGTCACGATGGGTAATGACTGCTGGAGGTGATGAACCTGTCTTCGATGCTGCTCAGGGAGAAAATTCGATTTTTGTTAAGCATTTTTTGTTAGCACTTACTAAAGTTTCACAACCTATTACTGCAATGCAACTTTTTGATCAAAGCATAAAAAATAGCGTTGAGCTAAATAGTAATCAAGTGCCTACATATACCCAAATTCAACATGTAGATAGTCGAGGTGGCGAATTTATCTTTGTGCGCGCTAAAAACTGAATGAGGATCCTTTAGGATAAAGAGGGTAGACTTTCTCAGTTTTCCAATCACCATCCTTATCGATAGCAACTCTATCAACAACACCATCTCCGTTTTCATCCAACAGCCATCGGAATGAATACTTCCCCTCATTATCAATTGATACCAACCCAAGACCATCTATAACTCTGTTGTCGTCCCGATCTATAGACATCTGCCATCCTGTATTTTCTTTATTTCGATGGGATATTATATTTGCATACCCACTATCATTTACATCTATATAAAAACTTCCGTCTCTTTGCCAAATAGCAGTATTAGGATCGTTGATCTCATTACCATTCTCTGAGGCATTGTCGGCTATTGATAAAATCGACTTATCAATGATTTTATTACCCAACTCTATTTTCACCGTTCTGGAAAATAAGGAGCTTGGTACCGCCATAAAATTACTTGATGCCGTTTTTAAAAGATTGTCTCCATTTTTTAGAATTGTGAATCCAATTATCTGAGATTCAATTTTTTCCTCATTATCGTCAGGTTTATGAATATACTGAATGTAGTCTAGACCAACGGGGCCAATAACTTCATATGGGCCAAGCGATTTAGTTTCGCCTTTTTTTATAGGCTTTCTATCAAGGAGCACTTGTTTATCTCCTTTTGAGTCCTGATAAATTAAAGTTATGAGGCCAGAGCTTAGTCCCTTTAAATCTATTCCAAGCTCAGCGCCAGTCACAACAAAATCTCCATTCTCTAATTTATATGAAAAATCTTTTTTAAGATTTACCTTAATATCAATTGTGCCTTCCATGTCAGTGGATAATGTCCCCCGTTTATCAGACTTCCGCTCAAGACCCTTTTTTTTCAGAGAGCTTTCTTTGTCTAAAAATATACCCACATTTGCAAGTTTAATTTCGTTTACCAATTGATCAGAGCGCTCACCTGCTTGGAAGGAAGAATAAAATTCCCTTGCCAAGCTTTCATTAATTGTTGTCTGCAATTGATAAGCGCCTGTCCCAATGAAAATGCCAAAAGCGGCTATTGAGGCGGCTATTGCTCTACTACCAAAGTTGCCAAAGCTGAAACCAGCCCGCTTCTTTTTTTCTAAGCTTTCTTCCTTTTCAATTCTTTTCTTTCGAAGTTTTGCATAGAGGAGTTCAGGCATTTCCTTCTTTTCTTTAGTGTGCTTTAGCATCACTGTATTTGCCAATTGAAACTTATAAATTCGTGCTTCTAGTTCTTTATCTTTTACGCGAGCATTGCTTATATTGCTGGCAAGTTCAGGACTGGCATCGCCATCCACATATTGCATTATTTGTTCATCTGTAAAGTCCATTCTACTCATTCCTCATTAGTGCTCTGTAATTGTTTATAAAGACAGTTTGAAAATGACTTCTTTGCTCTTGCAAGGAGAGGTAAGAGGGTTCCAAGTGGCATGCCCAGAAGTTTACTCATTCTTTCGGTTGTCATTGGCTTCCCTGATCGATCATCGCGTCCACTAATTTGCAAATAGAAAACTTGATATTGTTTTTCACTAAGTTTTTTAAGACAAGTTTCGTACGCCATGTTGGTATATACTTCTTCTGAAACGTCAACATTCAGATATGCCTCTGACATGTTTCTGATATCCGTTAGGATAACGTCATAATTTTTTTTACGCCGCCCTTGATCTATGTATATTCTTTCGAGGATCGTACGCGCCCAGGCAAGAAAATGCTTCCCATCAAATTGGTCCATTTTTTCTATGCATCGAACACAGGTATCGTGAACTATTTCTTCCGCTTCACTTTCATTCCTATAACCATTTTTACTCTGTAGATAAAACATCCTATCAAACAGCTTTTGGTAGGAGTCTTTAAGCTGATCTTCAATCAAAACTTGCCAGTTTGTTTTGCGGTCCAATGCAGAAACCTCGAATCATTTCATCTAAAATCTTTAGAAAAAATAGGACAAACTTTTTTTTTTAACAACTGCAATAAAATCCACCTTCCACTCGTTAAGTACTTTTGATCGCACAAAAATAGGTGAAAGAAATGGATAAATTTATAGTCTTTGCAACAATCTTTTTTCAAGGTGAAGTAAAACAGTTGGAATATAAGGCAATCGATTTCTCATCGAAGGAAGAGTGTTATGAATATATGACTAAACATGACAAGCATTTTGGTGAGGTTGTAGATGACATACGACAAAGCATCCAACCTACGGGTAGACTTCTTGTTATTGGTTGTTCCGAGCGGAATAAAATTGTTCGCAATGACAACGGTGAATGGAATTGAATTGAAATGAGTCTTTTTATTATTTGGGCAACTGTGGCCTTTAATGGTGAGGCCACTAACTTAGAGTATCAAGGTGGTTTGTTTAAAACACACGAAAAGTGTGTTGAGTATTTAACGAAAGAAGAAAGTTACGTTTTAAAAACTCTCAATAAACATATTAATAATAAATATCCAAATGGAAAAATACTCATGTTGGCGTGTGGCGCTAGATCTAATTTTGAAAAATATAAGGCATTAGATGAAACAATATGAACACGGATGCAGTATCTTTGTCAGAGGTATCCCCTTGAGGAGAAATTGAGATAGAAAGAGTAATTCATACTCACTAAGATGAGTTTTCATACAATGTGTGAGATCAAAATGGAATTTTTAAAATAATTTTTTAAAACACAATAATAGTGCATTCCCATTCGTTCAGTGAATTAGGTAACGATAAACAGGGAGCAAATTATGAGCATTACGCTTGAAAGAAATTTTTCATATCATGCGATAAAGCGATCACAGCAAAGAGGAATAAGACCTTGGGTTGTAAATTTTGTTTTGGAATATGCTGATAAATATAAGCACGCAAACGAAAGTTGCATCTCACAATTTATTTCTAAACGTAGGGTCCAAAAACTCATTCAGGAAAATGTTTTGTCACCCGCGAAGGCAGCACTAATAGACGGAGTGGTTGTGATTGCTAAGGATGAAACCATAGTAACTGTCTTCCATAAGAAAATGCGCCTTCGTTAATAACTCAAGAAAAGGAAAGAGAATAATGGAGGTAAAAATCCCAATAAAAAAGCCCTCGATAATCGATACTTTGCCTAACAGTATAAGTGCAGCCGAGGAACAGCTTAATATGCTTTTAAAGGAAAAATTTTTTGGTTTTACTAATTTTATAGATCTGGTTTTTTGGTGGTGTGTGGACGTTTTACACGTATGGGGAGATATCACTGGTCTTGGCTATAATCTTTTAAACATCTTAATTTTTATCCTGCTGCAACCCGCTCTGATTTTATTATTTTTCACATTATGGATTGTTGAACGTACGCGAAGAGGGGGGTCTCATGGTTAGTAACATAACATGGATTGTTTTCGCGCAACTCGTTATCTTAAACCCTCAGAGCAATGGAAATGAAAATGAGCTTACTGAATTTAGACAAAGAGAGTTTCCAACGCAAAGCCAATGCTACCAGTTCTTATACGACAATTATGTGTTTCTAGATACAGCTCTAAAAAGACATGCAGAAATACGAAATGGCCGCGTAATACTCTTGGGTTGTGGGGATCGAGTAGAACTAAGCAGGATCTCGTCAGACTATGACCGTTATTACGGACGAGAATAAAAACATATTAAAAAGAAAAGGAGAAGAGAATGCCATTTGATGAACATAATTATGAAATTTTAAGAGAAAATATTTTAACTCCAAAAAGTGCACTTGTTGCTGATAGCAGGTTTAAAATTATTCAAAAGAGACAAACTAAAAAGCGATTTGATAAGCCAATTGTATATTTCTTAATAGGTGCAACGCTTTTTTTCTTATTTCTTCAGATGGGAATAATCACCCCGATGACTTTGTATCCATGAAATGGAGACAGTTATTATTTGCTACCTTATCGATATACATCCTCGGAGTTGATGAGTGGATATTATATTATGTAGCATATGCAGACTATTGCTATGATATTGAAAAATTTTACAACACTTCAGTAAACCCAAAGTCACTCCTTTCTTGCTTTTCTAAAGCAGCAACACCTTTAGGAAAATAAAGAATGTCAAAATTATGGTATTTGGTGGCTATAATGTTTGGGGTTTATGAAGATGGGAAGGTAGATGTTTTCATTTTTAGGGAACCAAAAAACTCTCCTGGTTTTTATTCAATCAGTTCTTGTCGAAATTTTGTTAGTGAAAATCCAACTTACTTAATTGAAACCCTTAGAAAGCAATACGGCGATCGCCCTTTGAAGCAACTTCTGTGTGCTCCAGTCAAAGGTGTAAAAGAATTGATTGAGAGTACGAAGTAGAGAGATCTGATAAGCACAATTTTTTAGGACGTTTATTCGTTAAGTAAGCAATACAATGAAGGATGTAAAAATGATAAAAAAAAATATACACTATCTGGCATTCTTGGCTGGTCTGGTGGTTCTGAGTGGTTGTATTACCAATAATTACACTGATGAGATGCTTGCTGATAAAAGAAATAAAAAAATTTTTAATATAGACAAAAACTCCTACAAGCTTGAAAGGCGGTATATAGAATATTTTGTTGTTGCAAAGTTAGTATCAGTTAATGGCAATCCGGAGGAGTATGTAGAATTCAGTTACAAAGCCTTCACGAATAGAATTGATTGTGATAACTGGAAGCATCAAAGTAGAGAGCTCCTAATTGATAGCTTGCAGGAAGTACTTAACAAAAGAAAAAAAGGATATTTCGTTGAAAGTCTCAAATGTCTTAGGAGAAAATTTCCAAACTCACAAAAAAGTCAGCCAACTTATTCCATATAAAATCTCACGAATTGCAATTTAAACAGAAAATACAACTAAACTTCTGCAGCTAACAGTTTTGTTGAAAAGTTTTGCAACGAAATTTTTTTGTTCAAATATAAACTTATTTTCTAATGGAGTGATTGGAATTTGTTTGCTTACAATAAAAAAATTGCGCTATAGAATAATTTTTTTGTAAAATATAACCGATAACTTATTTTCGTTCAAAATTAAGAGATAAGACAAGTGGTTTTAGAAAAAAGTCAATTCTATCAAAAAGACTCTGCAGTGGTAAAAAACGCAAAGCTTGGTCGTTTCAAAACAGTAATCATTGACTGTTATCCGGTGAACGGTCGAAAATACAGGCCCGACAGATGGAGAAAAGGAATTTTTGAAGTGGTAACTTCAGATGGAACATTTATTTGCAAGAATGATGTGACTAAATATTTAGGGTCAAGGGTTCAGGTTTTTACAGAAATTAACTTTGAAAAATCAGAACCTTTCGACATTAATTGGAAGTGGGTAGCTATTGAGGATTAACATATTAGCGACGTTGCTAGATACTTAAAGGGAGAAAATCAATGGCTGAAACTCAAACTGAAATTGCTCTTAATATGATTGAAAAAGCTATAGAGAGCTTTGATGAGTCAATTGATATAAATTTATTTAAAAGACTTTTTGCAACTGAAGGAATGACTGATGCCCAAAAGTCAGCTCATATGAAAAAAGCTATAAAAGAAATTATCAATACTTTAGTTGAGGATAAGATTATTGAAGATCACTGAACTCACCTTAGATAACTTTATGATTTATAAAGGAAATCAGATAGTTAATTTCGCAAGAGAAGAAAGAAATATAACATTAATTTTCGGAGAAAATATGCAAGGGAAAACAACCTTGCTAAATTCTATTCGTTGGTGTCTTTATGGAGAAGCTAAAAATAGGCAGGGATCAAGATTACCGGATAGCGCTCTTATTAATATTGAAGCATTTAGGGAGGGGGGTCGAGATGTTGGAGTAAAGCTAAAATTTTCTTTGGATGAGAATGAGCATGAACTTATTCGAAAAATTGATTTGTCAGTTAGCCCTCCAAAACATAAACAGGCTTTGCGCATAAATGATAACTTTATTGAAATTGAAAAAATCGATGACTTAATTGAAACTATTCTACCGGAAAGGCTTGCGCAGTTTATGTTGTTTGATGGGGAAACTTTGAATAACTATGAGAAGCTAGTTGTCAGCGAGGGAAACCCTCAGGCTATAGCTATTATGAATGCCATAGAAGAGACGCTTGGTTTACCAAGAATAAGAGGTGCGTTGTTTGAAACAGAAAAAGTGGTTAATGAGCTAAAGAAAGAGCGTAAAGCAGAGTTAGCAAAAAATGCGATAGTAAAGCAATTAATAGTTAAGCTCACAGAACAAGAAGACTTAAAAGCTGAAAACTTAACTATAAAGAAAAAAAAATCAAAGGAATTACAGACATTATCTGAGGAACTTTCTACTCTCGATGAGAAACTACGAGAAAATAATGAAAATATTAAGCTTTTGGAACAGATCAAAAGCAAGAAGCAAATTATCCAAAAGCTAGAAAACGAACAGAGAAATGTAAGAGACGAGTATAAAAAAATTGCAAAGGATCTTTGGGTGGCTCCTCTGAGAAAAGCCGTTTTTCCTTATCAAATGCAATATAAAGATAAACTTTTAAAGCTTGAAAGCGAACAAATAGATCATCTCAAAAGAGAAAATGAGATTACCAGCTTAGAATTGGCCCTTTTGAATGATAGCTGCCCTATGTGCGGTGGATCGCTCACCTCGAGCCAAAAGAACGACTTTAATGCTAGAATTACTGACTTAAGAAAAGTTGTTGCTCCGTCGAATAATATTGAGAACGAGATTTTTGTATGTAGAAAAAAAATTGATGATTTAGAGTTGAAGCCTGAATGGCATAACACAACAAATGAGTATAAGATATTTCTGCACAGAGATAATGCAATTTCAGAGGAGTTGCTTGAACTCGAAAATCAGATAAATAACTTGAAAGAAAGTTTAAAAGGCATTGATCAAGAACAATCCATAAACGTTAAATTAAGATATGATCAGGTTAATAAAGAGATGGGAATATTAGAACACGAATGCTCAGATTTAGATACGGAATATGGCCAGATAGAAAACAGTATACGAGCTATAAGAAAGTCCTCAGAATTTGAGAAGGCTTCAAAGACTTCTGATGCTGTTAAAAGAACGGAGGCGGCAGAAAGGGTTGCTGATTTATTACAGGAAGCGATGAGACTTTATAGAGATGAAATGAGGCGAAAAGTTCAGGAAAGAGCAACAGAAACATTTGGTAACTTAACTACTGAAAAAACATTTGATAGGTTAGAGATAAATGACAATTATGGATTAAATCTGATTATTGACAAAGAAAGAGTGCATAGAAGTGCAGGAGCGGAGCAAATAGTAGCCATGAGCCTTATCGAAGCCCTAAATTTCAATGGAAGGAGAGTGGGGCCAATGATTATGGATACTCCAGTAGGGAGACTAGATAAGAGCCATAGAGCAAATATTCTCAATTACTTACCAAGAGTGGTTACTCAGCTTGCTTTGTTTTCACATAGTGGAGAAATAGACGAGGGTTCTAACCTTGTTGATAATAGGTTAGTGGGTAAAAAATATAGAATAAGTAGAGAAACATCTTTTCGATCAAAAATTGAGGAAATTATTTAATGGCTGAAATGCAGCAAAGGAAGGATGTAGATAGACTAAGTTTGTCTGTTAATAGTAGGAGAATTTTAGATGAACTTATTTCCGATGACTTTTTTAAGGATGGTGTAGATGGAATTAGAATGGCAGTTTCGTATGCAATTACAAAAAAGCTAGATATCAAAAATTACCATATAACTGATCGCGTTGCTCACGATATGTATAAAGTGAGCCAAATTGATCCCGATGGGATTTTTGGCAGGGTCATTTCCGAGATATATCCAGAACATGAGCTGGAAAAATATAGGGCTCTAGAAAAATTCGCTGATTTTGGCTTAACTTTGCTGTCTGATGAGATTGCAAAAAATAAATCCTTGATTTTTTGGGAAGAGTAGACCCATGAAAGCAAGAATATACTTATTTCAAGGAATAGAAGATTTTAAATGTAATATTTTGCCTGCAGAGTTAAGTTCCCTAAATCAGTTTTTCAAAAACTGGGATCTTGAAACTGGCTTTATTCATATTGGGTTCACCTCTCCTGATGTTGATCCTGTGCGATCTTGCATGTTAGAATTGCCCCATGGTTTATATACAAGTCAGGCATTTAAGGATTGCAAGCCTGGGCCTGGCTGGGGTTTTTCAAGGCCACTGACAGTAGATCCACAAAATTTAAATGCTCATTTCTTGTTTGACTCTCCATTGCATAAAGAAAAAGTAATAAACGACATTACAAATGAAACGATCAAAAGGCTTGAAAATTCTTTTTCCAATGCAGACACGATTGGTGAGCTAATTGAACGTGAAGATATTAATTTATTGCAAGAAGTAGAATGGAGCGTAAGAACCTTTAACGTTTTACAAGATAACAATATAGTGTTTTTAAGTGACATTATTGAATGGTCTGAAAATGACTTGATGCGTCTTCAAAATTTTGGACAAAAATGCCTCGACGAAATAATTGAGTTTCTTCAAAGAGAAGGTCTGGAGTTAAAAAAAAAAATTCTAACTCACTAGTAATCTTTAAGCACAAGAATACTCTAAAAAAACCAACAATTATTTTTAAGAAAAAGAAAGAAGAAGTCATTTTAAGA
>CABZEG010000040.1 GCA_902524655.1 uncultured Alphaproteobacteria bacterium
GTGGTCAAATACTTGGAATTGCGGGTGTTGCAGGAAACGGTCAAACCACATTAGCAAAAATCCTTTCAGGACATTTTAAAGCAACTCAGGGAAAGATAGTCTTCAATGAGGCTAAAAGTGTGCCTACATCGCCAAAATCATTTATGGATTTGGGAGTTGCCTACATACCTGAAGATCGCAATAGTGATGGAATAGTTGGAGATATGGAAATATGGGAAAATGCCATAATGACCGAAATGGATGATCCATACTTAAGGAATAGCCTTGGAATTATAAACAAAAAAACATCGTTTGATAGAAGTGAAAATCTCTGTGAAACATATGACGTACGAATGCAGTCGATAAGACAACGCAGCAGATTACTATCTGGTGGAAATGTACAAAAACTTCTTTTAGGGCGTTGGCTCATGAGAAAACCTAAAATAATAATCGCTTGTCAACCGACCCGTGGACTTGATGAAGGCGCGATAGCTTCTATCCAGAATTTACTTCTTGAAGCCCAACAGAATGGTTCAGCAATCATTTTAATATCAGAGGACTTAGATGAATTACTGACTATATCTGATGACATTTCGGTTATGTATAAAGGTATGTTATCTGATCCAACAGAAACTAGTTCTACAGATAAACTTTCTATTGGACTTCGAATGGCAGGTGACGGTTTCCTATGATAAAATTTAGACTTGAAGAAAGAGCTAAAAGCCCCTATTGGTTAATCATATTATCTCCCTTTATAGCAATATTAGTCGCAGTAATATTAGCTGGTATTCTGATTGTTCTCGCAGGAGCAAACCCATTTGAATCTTATTATCAATTAATTATTGGGGCCTTTGGATCAAAAAACTCATTTGCAGAAACGCTTGCTCGAGCAACTCCAATAATTTTAACAGGTCTTGCTGCTTCAATAGCGTTTAGAGCAAAATTTTGGAATATAGGAGCGGAAGGCCAATTATATTTTGGGGCATTGGCAACAACATTGTTTGGAACTGGATTAGTTGTTTTACCAAGTATACTAATGATCCCCTTCTTGTTTATTATGGGAGCGCTTGCAGGTGGGTTACTCCTTTTACCTTTGGTTCTTTTGAAACTTTATTATAAAGTTGATGAGGTCGTAACCACTTTACTTTTAAACTTTGTTGTGGTTTTACTTGTAAGCTATTTATTAGAAGGTCCCTGGAAAGACCCCATGTCATTGGGTTGGCCTCAGGGAAAATCAGTAATTGACGAAGGAGTGTTACCCCAAATTCTTTCCAAAACCAGACTCCACCTTGGTTTCATTATTTCTATGTTTTTTGCTTTCTCTGTTTGGTTTATTTTGAGTAAAACTGTGATCGGGTATCGAATAAAGTCAGTTGGTTTAAATGCTGCAGCTGCGTCGCATGCAGGGGTACCAATTTTTAAAACAGTATTGATTGTAGCACTTCTGAGCGGTGGAATGGCTGGAATGGCAGGAGTAACTGAAACCGCAGGGTTGAAAGGTTATCTTACTTTAGACCTATCCCCTGGCTTTGGGTACGCAGGAATAGCTGTAGCAATGCTCGCAAATCTCAATCCTATCGGGGTCATATTTTCAGGTGTGTTTTTAGCATCAATCTATGTCGGAGCAGATGCAATGAGTAGAGCGATGAACGTACCTACTTATTTGGCAGATGTCATAGTTGCATTAACTGTGCTGTGCATATTATTAAGTCTTGTATTCGTTCACTACAAAGTATTGTTTTTCGGGGTAAAAAAGAATGATTGAATTTATTGAGATTATTTTTACCGCCGGCTTTTGGGCGGCAACCATAAGAATAGCCTGCCCTCTAATATTAGCCACAATAGGGGAGGTATTATGTGAACGTGCGGGTGTTTTGAATCTGGGCATAGAGGGAATTATGTCAATAGGAGCAATGGTTGGATGGATGACAGTGTTTCTTGGAGCAGACCTATATACTGGAATATTGGCTGCTCTTATTATTGGAGGTATTTTCGGCCTTCTCCATGCGATATTTACTGTCTATTTGGGTGCTTCCCAGCATGTTACAGGGATTGGAATTACAATGTTGGCATCCTCACTAGGATTTTTTTGCTTCAAGCTCATTTTGCCTGCGTCTACCACGCCCCCAAAAATCAAACCATTCCAACCCATTGATATTCCTTTTTTGTCAGAACTACCATTTTTAGGCCCAGCATTTTTTCAGCATACGCCATTTACTTATTTAGCAATTTTAGTAGTAATATTCGCGTTTTGGTTAATGAACTCCACACCGCTTGGCCTTTCAATAAAGATGGCGGGGGAAAATCCTATGGCACTTGAAGCTCAGGGAATTGATGTATTTTTAGTTAGAACGATTGCCGTTGTTCTCGGCAGCGCTTTAATGGCAGTTGGTGGAGCTTACCTAACATTATCTGCATTTGATGCTTTTTATTTTGGAATGATAAATGGAAGAGGATGGATTGCTATTGCTTTAGTAATATTTGCATCTTGGAAACCTGAACGAGCTCTTTTGGGAGCACTTCTTTTTGCTGGACTGGATGCTTATCAAGTTAGAGCTCAACAACTGGCCGGAGCGCTTATTCCTTATCAATTTTTTCTAATGCTTCCTTTTTTGTTGAGTATTGTTGCAATGGTAATTGCAGCCAAAAGAACAAGGTATCCAAAGGCACTCTTGATCCCATTCCGACGTGGTGAAAGACATTAAAACAGGGAGGAATTACATGACTGATTTATTAGTAAAAAACTGCTTATTATCAAAAAACAAAGACCCTCAAGACATTGTAATTAAGGAAGGGGTTATTAAAGACATAGCTTCAAAAATTACAGCAGATAATATTCCCATCATAGACGCCGATTTTCACTTTGTTACTCCCCCATTTGTTGACAGTCACTTTCATATGGATGCAACACTAAGCTATGGCCTTCCCCGCGTGAATAAAAGTGGCACTTTACTTGAAGGCATCAAATTGTGGGGAGAATTGAAACCAAATCTCACTGCTGATGCTATAAAGGAGCGAGCCTTAAAGTTCTGCAAGTGGGCGATAGCTAGAGGAACCTTGGCAATTCGAAGTCATGTCGATGTCTCTGGACAAAACCTTGTGGGCGTTGAAGCACTCCTAGATGTGAGAGAAACAATGAAAGATTTTATTGATATACAACTGGTTGCTTTTCCACAAGACGGATTACTCAGAGCCAATTGTTTGGACAATTTGAATACAGCGCTCGATATGGGAGTTGATGTCGTTGGTGGAATCCCTCACTTTGAAAGAACAATGGAGGAGGGTCATGAGTCCATTCGTATACTGTGTGAGATTGCCGAAAAGCGTGGACTTCTTACAGATTTGCATTGTGATGAAACAGATGATCCAATGTCAAGGCATGTTGAGAAGCTTGCATTGGAAACTACTAGACTTGGTCTAAAGGGACGTGTAGCGGGTTCTCACCTGACCTCTATGCATTCAATAGATAATTACTATTTCACAAAACTTATCTCGTTGCTCGTTGAGGCTGATCTAAACATTATAGCTAATCCCTTAATTAATATAACGATACAAGGAAGGCAAGATAATTACCCAAAAAGAAGAGGGTTAACTAGAATACCAGAGCAACTCAATGCAGGCCTTAAGGTCGCGTTTGGACATGATTGCGTTATGGATCCTTGGTATCCACTAGGCTCCCATGATATGCTCGAGGTTGCACACATGGCTTTACACTGCTGTCATATGACTGGCATTGATGAGATGAAATCATGCTTCAATGCAGTGACGGCCAATGCGGCCTCCATACTTCATTTAGATAATTATGGTATAAATAAGGGATCAAAAGGAGATTTGGTAGTTTTGCAATGTAAAGACTCCATAGAGGCTATAAGACTTAAGCCAGCTAGGCTATTTGTTGTTAGACGTGGAAAAGTTATCAGCTCTACCAGTCCAGTACACTATGAACTAAACTTAGGCTCAAACACCGAGAGCGAAGATTTCCTTTTTAAAGGCTAATCTCCTTTTTGTTCAATGAATATTGGTGTTCTATTTGAGATTTGGCGAACTAAGGCCTTTACAATTTTATTTCTCGCAGGTTTTCTTACAAGCGTTGCCCGATGGTTCGAAGTATTCTTATTTTCAGTAATTGCGTGGGAACTCACCGGGAACTCTTCAATAGCAGCACTTTTAATAATGCTCAGGTTGCTAGGTGTTGGAACAACTGGGGTAACATTTAGTTTTGCTGGCGCATTTGTAGTAAAAAAGAAAGTTGTTTTGGGTGCAAGTTTAATCTGTTCTTTATGCTCATTGCTTGTTTTTGTTTACTCACAAACAGGCCAAAACATAAATGTTTTTTTATTGGGGCTACTATCGACTGTGAGTGGCGCGCTATGGAGCATCGATTTTTCATTTCGAAGGCCTATGCTTGCTGATGCCCTTCCCGACGATTTAATTTCCGCCGGGGTTTCTTTAGATGTTTTATCTAGTCATGCGACAAGAATATTGGGGCCTTTATTTGGTGGTATTTTTTTGACATATTTTGATCTGAATGCAGGCGTTTTTTTTCTATTTCTTCTCTATGCCCTGTCGGTTTTTTTAGTCTCTACCCAAAAAGAAGATCCTGTAACAATTAATACAAATAGCTATACTCAGTCACTTCTAAAAGTTATTGGACAGACAAGAGATGATGTCAATTTGTTATCCGTAATATCTCTAACTTTCGTTTTCAATATTTTTGCCCTCCCATTCATCGCACTGATAAGTCTATTGCTTATTGAAAAATTTAATCCAAACGAATTATATATAGGAATTTTCACATCCTTCGAAGGAATTGGAGCTCTAATAGGAGGCACTGCTATAACAGTTATTGCGATCAATAAAAAATTAATTAGCTTTATAGCCTTCCTTGGAATTATTTTGCTGTGTATATCTCTATCCGCGTCAAGTAACTCGATTTACATGTATTCTTTGTCTATATTGATTTTTGGAATAGCTACGGCTTGTTATTCGGCATTACAAAGTACCATAATTTACCTTAATTCCAATCCAGAGCTTCGTTCCTCAACTTTCAGTTTGCTTACAATTGCTATTGGCTGTGGCGCACTCGGTTCGTTAAACATTTATTTAATGTCAACTTTCTTCACAACTGAAGAGATTTCTAACATTATGGCAATCGAAGGATTACTAGCGGGTTTGTTTTTTTTAATTGTAGCCTCAGTACGGTTCCCAATATACAAATTTTTTGAAAAGTAAAATTGGAAAAACTTTATTTTTTATTATGTATTTCGTTGAAAAATGCTGTATTGCATTCTTTTTTGCTGTAACTTTAAGTTATGGACGTTAACGATAAGCACACAAAATATAAGCCATCAGTCCCAATATCTTTGGATAAACGAACTTGGCCGAGTAAAGCTATTAAAAAACCTCCAATTTGGTGCAGTGTTGACCTAAGAGATGGAAACCAAGCCTTGGTGGAACCAATGGATACATCTCGCAAGCTTAGGATGTTCAAAACGTTAGTCTCTATGGGCTTTAAGGAGATTGAAATCGGATTTCCATCTGCTTCTGACACCGACTTTCAATTTTGTCGACACCTAATAGATAATAAACTTATACCAGATGATGTAACGGTACAGGTGCTTACACAAGCTAGAGAACACCTAATTGATAAGACCTTTGAAGCTTTAGAGGGTTGCAAGTCAGCAATTTTACATCTTTATAACTCAGTATCGACTTTGCAGCGTAAGGTTGTTTTCAAACAAGATAAAAAGGGAGTTAAGAAAATTGCACAAGATGGTGCGGCAATGGTGTTTGAGAGATTGAAGCATTTGCCAGATACTGCTCTGACCCTTCAATATTCCCCAGAAAGTTTCACAGGAACTGAACTAGATTACGCGCTCGATGTTTGTGAGACTGTATTAGATTGCTGGGAGGCATCAAAACAAAACAAAGTAATAATTAATTTGCCAGCAACGGTAGAGATGTCTACCCCTAATATTTACGCTGACCAGATTGAATGGATGAGCAATAATTTCACAGACAGAGATAGAGTTATATTGTCGCTACATCCCCATAACGATAGAGGAACGGGAGTTGCTGCAACTGAGCTTGGTTTAATGGCGGGAGCCGATAGAGTTGAAGGAACACTGTTTGGAAATGGGGAGCGAACAGGAAATGTAGATATAGTAACCTTGGGACTAAATATGTTTACCCAAGGTATTAATCCAGAGCTGGATTTTTCTGATATCAACAATCTTATTGAAACGGCGGAGTTTTGCAATCAACTACCCGTACATCAACGGCATCCTTACGCAGGCCTTTTAGTACATACTGCGTTTTCGGGAAGTCATCAGGACGCGATTAGAAAGGGGATGGAAGCAATTTCAAAATCGAATGAACCTCATTGGGAAGTTCCATATTTGCCTATTGATCCCAGCGATATTGGTAGAACTTATGAGGCAATCATTAGGGTAAATTCTCAGTCAGGCAAAGCAGGCTCTGCTTGGTTATTAGAACAAGAGCATAATATTAATATACCTAGGGGAGCTCAAATTCAATTTAGTGAGGCAGTTCAGAATATCGCTGATAAGACGGGTAAGGAAATAACTCCAGATATGATTTGGGATATCTTTGAGCAAGAATTTTTGAGAAAAGGTAAGTTTTCTCTTATCAAATTTAAAAGTAAGAAAATTTCAAAAGACGATAGTACCGAGTTTGTCGAATCGACCATAGATCACAATGGGGATAAAATAAAAATTTCGTCCACAGGTAATGGTCCAATAAGCGCTTTTGTAAATGCTATCAGAGATACTTTCAAGCTAAACTTTATGCTTAATGATTTTGGCCAAAATACAAGGAGCTCTGGATCTACTGCCGAAGCAGCTGCTTACATAGAAATCAAAGTTCCAGACGAAAATGGTAGAAGTGTGTTTGGAGTGGGGATAGATACTTCCATTACTCTTGCGCCAATCAAGGCTGTAATAAGCGCTATAAACAGAATATAATTTGAGCTAGAGCATTTAACAAACATAGTATCAATTGCAATTTAATAATGTTTCTCTCATTATCTTGAAATGAAAAAATATAGCCTTTTATTTTTTATACTTTTTTTCTGCTTCCTCAACCCCAGGGTTAGTGTGGCTGAACCTGGCTTTTTTTTTCAAACACTTACCAACAGTTTTATAGATTGGGTTTTTGGTCGATTAGACAGTTATATCCAGGATAAACCAGATGAAAGCGCCGAAAGACAAGATGAAAAAATTACCCCAAAGGCTGGAGAGACTTCTGAGAAAAAAGTTTCAATTAAGATGGATGAAATTGTCAAAAGAGACGATACTTTTTACAGAAAGTTTTCTAATATCCCTTTTTCTGGACATATTGAATCCTATCACCCCAACGGTCAACTGAAAATTATTGGAGACTTGTCGGATGGGAAAAAAGTGGGAAACTGGATCGAATATTATTTAAGTGGAATAAAGAAATCTGAGGGTAAGTTTGCTAACGGAAAAAAAGACGGACCTTGGTTATATTATTTTCTAAATGCAAATATTAAAGAGAAACAATTCTTTATCGACGGTCATAAAGACGGTTTATGGGAAAAGTTTGACGTGCATGGGACTGTAGTCCAAACTGAATCTTATCAGAATGGAAAGTGGATTATTACTACAATTAATTGAAATCATCTAATAAACTTTAGTATATGAGCATCGAATCTTTTGACCTTTATAACCCTCCAAGCGACTTTATTAACAACGTTTATAAGTACTATAATTTACTCCGAGAAAAATCACCTATTCATAAAAACTCTGATGGGTCTTATATATTAACGAGGTACAAAGATCTTGTAGGGGTCTATAGAAATTTTAAAGTTTGGAGCTCTGACAAAAGAGCCGAATTTGGGGCAAAATTTGGTTCATCACCTCTTTTTGAACACCATACAACCTCCGTCGTTTTTGTTGATCCACCGGATCACACAAGGATACGAAAAATTTTTCAGCAGGCTTTTACTCCTAAATCAATTCTTGGTTTAGAGAGGAATATTAATAAATTAGTAGATAGCTATTTAGTCATGATGCACGCGAAAAAAAAGTTTGATTTTGTTTCGGATTTTTCTTTTCGACTGCCGGTAGACGTTGTTTGTAGCGTTTTGGGAGTACCAAGCGAGGATCGGCATTTGATTAGAGATTGGGCGCATAAGATACTTGGAGCTTTGGAACCAAAACTTACACATAAACAATTCAATGAGGGTTCATCTGCTGTTATAAACTTCAAGCAATATCTAAAGGATCAAATAAAATTTCGCAAAACTCACAAAGATACTAACAAAGCCAACGAAGTTCTTTCACTTTTGATTGAAGCTGAAGGTCTAGAATTGTCTGAGACCGAGTTGCTTCATCAATGTATTTTTATGCTGAATGCAGGACATGAAACGTCGACAAATATGCTATCCCATGGGCTGAATGAGCTTATTAACCATAAGGATCAATATAAATTGTTGCAAAAAGACCCGGGAAGAATTGATACAGCCATTGATGAAATTCTGCGGTTCCAACCACCAATTCAAATTAATAATCGGCGATGTAAGGAAAAAACAAAGCTAGGAGATGTAGTAGTTCCGGAGGGAACATCAGTTCACATGATTATTGCTGGAGCAAACCGAGACCCTTTGCAATTTTTTAAACCGGAAACCTTCGATATATCGAGATCGCCAAACAGACATTTATCTTTTGGACTAGGTATTCATATCTGTGCGGGTATTAATCTTGCTCGTATAGAAGCAAAAGTTGCATTTCAAAGCTTAATGTCTTCATTTAGAGAAATTAATCTTTTAAAAAAACCACAGGTTGCTAATCGCATTCGATTCAGAGAAATAAAAGAGATGCAAATTGAGGTTTCGTCCTTTTGATACGTTTTCTAAATTTATTCTTTACTAAAAAAGACCGCGTCCCCCTGCAGCCTAGTTAGGGAGGAAAGTACAAAGGTTGCTGCTCGTTTTTATAACCACTAAGGAATTGTTTTGCGAACCTTCAGCTAGGCTATACCATAAAAGTTCTACTTTGTATACAAATGCTCAAAGGCTTACTTGGCAACGAGCCAACTTATAATTAGAAAAAAGACAGTAAAGAAAGTAACATCAGAATAATAATGCTCATATAGCCAATAAACTGAACTGCTACTTTGGCTTTTGCGTTAAGTTTTTGATTGAGCACATTTAAAAAGAAATAAGCAAATATGTGAAAAATTAAATACATTACTATGCTTAAAGGAATAAGTATCCACCAATCTAAAAAGCTAATCTGATTTATGTTTTTCATTTTTATAATATAAGTTTATTTTTTCTTATCTAAAAAGCCGTATCCAACTTAAGTATACCTTTTAAATCACTTTATAGCTGAACTTTTATCTTGTACTCTACATTGTAAAAATTTTTTTAGGATTTTAATATGCGATTAAGACAATTGGTCATTGCTACAAGCGAAATAGAACCACTAGCAGATAGCATTTGTGACCTTTTCGAACTTCGAAGAACATTCAGTGACCCAGAGTTAATTATATTTGGCTTAAAAAATGTTCTCATTCCTCTGGGAGATACATTTTTAGAGCTAGTGACACCTGTTAAAGAGAATACAGCCGCGGAGCGCTTCCTCAAAAAGAGAGACGGTGACGGAGGCTACATGGTTATTGTTGACTCACTAGATCTAGATAACGAACGAAAAAGGCTGAAAACTTTAGAATTGGATATTGTTTGGCACGAAAATCGTAAGACTGACGGTATTCATGGACAATCGCTTCATCTGCATCCAAAACAAGTTGGTGGCGCTATTTTGTCGATAGATAATATGAAGCCTGCATCTTCTTGGCTCTGGGCTGGAAGGGAATGGGAGAAAGACATAAATAAATCGCTGGTGAGTCACCTTTCTGGCGTTAACATCTGCAGTCCGGATCCAGATAAATTATTATGCAATTGGGAAAGAGCCCTAGGTAGGAAAAGAGCAGCAGATGGAACTTCGATCGATTTAACAGGATCAAGTATAAACTTTGTTATAAATACTCAGTCACAATCTGAACATATATCTGCCTTTCAAATTCATACAGCAAAAAGGTTGGAAATAGAAAAAAGAGCGGCGAGCAGAGGTGTTTTTATAAATAATAATATTCGTTTAGGTGGAGTAGACTTTCTGCTAATTGAATAAAAGACTAGCGGTAAGTATATAGCTAAGTTTGCTTTCCATAAACTAAATGATAAACGATCTATTGACGTTCATAAATCATACCCTATTTAATCGTCAGGAGAAATTGCATGATAACAGTATTTTATGATGGAAAGTGTGGCCTCTGTAGCAGGGAGATAGGACACTATATGAAGATTAGCCCTGCTGAAACCTTTACGTGGTGCGACATCGCAAATGAGCCACAACACCTAAAAATGATAAGTGTGTCGCAAAGTGATGCACTAAGAAGGTTGCATGTTTCTGACCAAGCTGGAGCTATCTATGTTGGGATTGACGCGTTTATAGTTATTTGGAAAAAACTTCCAAGGTGGTATCTGTTAGCGTTAATATGTGCTGTCCCTGGGGTGCGGTCTATTCTTAGTTTACTTTATAACAAATTTGCTGATTGGAAGTTTTCGCGATCTGCTCATTGCCAATTATCAATCTAAAACAAGTCAATGAACAAAGTTTTTGAAAAAGCGGTCTTAGTAAAATCGCTGCTATTCCTGCTAATAGTTTTTTGGGGCGGGTATAATTTTACAGTGATAGATACAAGCGGAAGCAGAGAGTATTTTACCGATATTGGAAATGTGTTATTCCTCGTTTTTTCCGTTATCTATATTTTTAATGCATTTTTTCTCATAAAGCTAAAAAATTTGGGTAGATTGACCTACTTACCATTGGTCCTACTTTTTGTTTTTCTAGGATTTATAAGTGAGCTCTTTAATCCAATGCAAATAAAACAAGATTATTTTTACCTCTTTACTTTTTACATTATTTCCCCTCTATTTTTTATTATGCAAGGAATAGTACTCTCTATGCTAATGTCAAAAGGTGTTCAGGAAAACTTTCGCTAGGCCTTATCCATCAATCGATAATTTTTCCACAAGCTACAAAGCGCGGTAATTGGGTCGTTCATATTAATGATTATATGGAGCTTATAAATGAGAAAATGGGAATACTTAGTATTGGTCGAGAACGTAAGAAGCTTAAAAAGCTTACAGGATTTGGCAGAAGATGATGAATTATATGCCGATCAATTACGACAAGGAAATTATGCGCCCTCTTTGAATAAATATGGTGACCAAGGTTGGGAATTAGTTAGCGCTAGTCGCGTTGGTGGAGGAAGAGCTTTGACCGAATATGTCTTCAAGCGTCCTAAAGAATGATAAGATAAAAAGAAGTTGATTTAGTTTTTATATGGGCTGATAATTTTTGCATGAACCTCTTTCAAGGGCATAAAGCAATCGCCGTTCCTCAAAATGTTACAGCATGGGATATTGATCTGTATTCAAAGGAAGTCTTACTAAAACCAGAACCATTTTTTAGCGCCCTGCGTGAAAGAGGGCCTTTTGTCTACCTTAGTAAATATAAAATGCTTGCATGTGGTCGGTATAAGGAAACAAAAGAAGTCTTCTCGGACCACAAAAGGTTTGTTTCTTCAAGAGGAGTGGGAATTCAAGATTTCAAACTGGAGAAGCCATGGAGACCTCCATCTCTGGTATTAGAAGTTGACCCCCCTGAGCACACAAAAAATAGAAGCTTTCTTACTCGAGCGCTGTCGCCAAATAAAATTTCTAAACTTAAAGATTTTTTTAAAGATTGTGCTGACAAATTGATACGTGAACTATTACAAAGAAAAGAGATAGATGGTATCTCTGATTTAGCAGAAATATTTCCAACCAGAGTATTTCCAGAAGCTGTAGGCTTAAAAAAAATCGATAAGGAGACTTTGTTAGGATACGGGGCTATGGTTTTCAATGCCCTTGGGCCTGATAACGAGTTTCGTAAAGATGCAATGGCTAAAGGACTTTCCGTCCTTGAAAAAATAAATAAACAATGCCTTGAAGAAAATATTGGCTCAGATGGCCTTGCAAAAGAGATTTATCGGAGCACAGCAGAAAATTTGGAAGAGGACCAGCTAGCGGGAATGTTAGTGAGATCATTATTATCTGCGGGCATTGATAGCACGGTGAGTGCAATTGGAAATTTACTATGGTGCCTTGCATACAATCCAGAACAGTTTCAACTGGTAAAGGACGATACATCACTAGTAGGTAATGCAGTAGAAGAATCTTTACGATTAACAAGCCCTGTTAAGGCTTTTTGTCGTACTTCTGCTATAGATACAGAAGTATCTGGTGTAGTTATAGAAGAGGGCACAAAAATACTTTGTGTTTTAGGCTCAGCAAATACTGATCCTGAAGTATGGGAAAACTCATATAAATATGATGTTACCCGAAGGACTATAGGCCACTTGGCTCTTGGTGTAGGTGTTCATAATTGTGTAGGTCAAACCTTGGCAAGAGCTGAGATAATAGCTCTTGCCACCTCCCTAACTGGACTTGCAAAAGTAATAAAACCTGCTGGTAGAGCTACCTGGAAACCAAATAATGCAATGAGATCGCTTGCAAGCCTTCCAATTATTCTGGAGCCGTAACGTCCAAATCACTCCAAACTTCTTACCCCCTCTATACCCAGAAGCTTTTGCAATAAACTGACCCCCTAATTTTCCCCATTGACCATGAAATGTTTGGCATTTTTCATATGCATCATAATCTCTGTACGTCCATATAATTGTTATTCTAATCACATCGTCACCCTGGACCCTAGAAGCACGTTGTGGAATTTGTCCACTTTCACGAAGAAATTTCATAGCTTTTTTGTTGTAGAAAGTTCTAATTTCATTAACCAATTGTCATACTAGACCTCTGAGGGAAAGGTTACCAAAACCACACTAGTGAAAACATCTGAAATGATCAGACTATCTTTGGAATAAAGGAAAAAGACAATAGTAAGGCCAAATAATTTAAACTAACTTAATTAGATAATGATAGAATAAATTTCAATTGATAAGCTATTTGTACATACTATCTTTTTAAGTAATTGTGATTTAATTCAAAAAATCTAAGAGCTCGTAATTGACAAAGGTTGCCTCAAACCAACAGAAAAATAGATATTACCTAATTGCTCCCACTGCAATTTTTTTGGGCATGCTAATGATTTTACCCACAAATATATGCTTTTCTGAGCCGAAAACGTGGGAGAATATAGTCGAGCGTAAGAACCAGTTTTTCAAAAAATTCACGAATACACCCTTCAATGGAAAAATTGAGGTTTATTGGCCGAATGGTCATCTCAAAGAAACTGGAACGATTAAAAATGGAAAGAAGGATAATCTTTGGGAATATTATCATGAGAATGGAAAAACAAAAGAAATTGAGTTTTTTACTCTTGGAAAATTAAATGGCACAAGAGAGCAGTATGGTAGTGGTGGTCAGCTTAACATAAAAGCAACTTATAAGGATGGTAAGTTGGACGGGCCATGGATTTATATAGATCCATATGACGGTTGGCTCTATATAAAGGGTCAATATGAACACGGTAAGAAAACTGGCACTTGGACATATTATACAATTCTTGGAGATATTGAAAAAACAGAAATTTGGAAAAATGGGTTCAAAAAATTTGACTCAACCGATGCAGAGAGTTCTTAAGGTTAGATCTTTAAAAAAATCCTAGCGACTTTCCAGACTTGAAAGAAGAGCATTCAGCCTCTCAGGTATTCCGTTACCCTCAAAGGATTCTAAAATGCATTCAGATTTTGATAAGAAAGTTAGCTTTTCCTCACTCCAAATTTCAACTTTTGGTACTAATTCACTTGTATTATTAAAGCAGCCTAAAGGAATGCTTACCATGCCTTCCATTACTTCAGGAGCGGGCTTATTATAAACACGTACGTTACATTTTGAGCAAAAATAGGCTTTGTTGATAAATCCACTGCCGCCTGCAAATTCATAGACATTTGTCTCACCTTCGAAATCGATTTCTGTATCTGCATAAAGACATCCAATGTTTATTGAGCCTGTAAGCCGTCTACAACTCTTGCAGTTACACTGAACGACTAACATCGGGTCAAAATCAGTTTTAAAACTAAATTGTTTGCAGTGACACCCTCCCTGATGTTTCATTAATTAATTGCTCTCTTGATGTTTAAACGAAGTATATTGTAACATTCTTTCGAAATATGGTAGTGGTCAGATCGTATATCTCCAAGCAAAACTTGATTTTTAGGGAAATTAAATTAGTTTCGAGTTAGGAACAGTCAATGCAAGCATTATTACAATCCCAAGGAATCCATCACATTACTTTAAATGGCGCAGATAGAAAAACTTCTATCGGTTTCTGGCAAGACATTTTGGGGATGAACCTTATTTTTGAGCAGCCAAATCTAGATGATGAAACTGAAAACCACTTATATTTTGATTGTGGTGATGGGCGAACAGTGACCATTTTTACTAACGAATCCCGAATAGTAAAAAAAGAACCATTAGACACCTCTGTAGGGTCTGTACACCATGTAGCGTTCTGGGTCAGTCAAAGCACCATAAGGATTGCAGAAAAAAAATTGAGAGAAAGGGGTATCTGTAGTTCCGGTATAAAAGATAGAGGATTTATGGACTCCATATATTTCCGAGACCCGCTGGGTTTATTGATTGAATTAGCAAGTTATAAATTTGAACCCCCTATCGGCTATACTCATGGACAGGTTCTGGAAAACGCTCATAAACTCCGACTCTCAAGGGGAGCAAAAAATATAGAGGATGATGATATTTCAAATTCCCTTATAAGTCTGAGTAAGAGACGTAATTCATGATACGCTCTCATTTCATGAAAATTTCGAAGATATTAGGGCTAAGGAAATGAATCCAGCCAACTGGATCAATCATAAACAAAAAGCTGAAGGACCTCCCCCTTCTGATACTCTGAGTTTTTTCCACTGGGCTCTAAGAGGCAGTTTTCCTGTATTATTTTTATCCGGTATTATTTCAATTTTGACTGGTTTTATTGAGGTATCTGCTGTGGTCCTTTTAGGACTTCTTATAGATGCAGCGTTAGCCTCTTCATCCAACAACCCAATTAGTAACCAGATCTTACTTTTAGCATCAGGTTTGCTGTTTTTTTTAGTAGTTAGACCAATAATATTTGGAGCTTTTTCATATACGCAAACCGTCATGGTGTCACCAAGCATATTCAATTTAATTTTATCAAGGCTCCATCGATGGACGCTTGGTCAATCCGTTACCTTTTTTGAAAATGATTTCGCTGGAAGGATTGCACAAAAAGAAATGCAAACTGCTCGAGCCGCAACAGATGTAGTGATAGAAATAATTCATACTATTCTATTAGCTTTGGCTTCAGTGGTAGGCGCGGCTCTCATGCTTACAACTGTAAATATTACACTTTCAATAGCCCTTTTCTCATGGTTGGTTGGATATATTTTTCTCATACGGTATTTCATGCCAAAGATTAGAAAAAAATCACGTGAGAAAGCTGGCGCGAGAGCATTGGTGACTGGACAAATTGTCGATACGGTTACCAACATAAAAACGGTAAAGTTGTTTGCTCATGACAAGAAAGAAGATGATGCGGCAATTGATGCAATGGATAATTTCAGAGACTTTTCTATCCAATATGGTGTAATTGCTGCCTGGTTCAGGTTCTGTTTAAACGGTCTCTCAGGGGTCTTACCTATAATTTTAGTTGGTGGGAGCCTTTATTATTGGAGCTTAGGCAATGTTTCAGCAGGCGATATTGCTGCTGCAGGGGCAATATCATTAAGGCTATCACAGATGACTGGATGGGTAAGTTTTACTCTGATGACTTTATACGCAAATCTGGGAGAAGTTGAAGATGGAGTGAAAACTTTGTCTACGTCATATAAATTAGGTGATAAAGATAATGCACCAGACCTTTTAGTATCAAAAGGATCCATAGATTTTAAAAATGTGAGCTTTACCTATGGACAGAATTTAGCCGCCGTAAAAAATATTTCTTTGTCTATTCAAGCAGGAGAAAAAATTGGACTTGTGGGAGCTTCTGGTGCCGGCAAGTCTACTTTAGTATCACTCTTACTGAGGCTCTATGAACCACAAAAGGGAGCCGTCTCAATTGATTCTATCAATATAAACGAAATAACTCAGGCAAGTTTGAGAAAGCAAATAGCAATGGTGACCCAGGAAACCGCTCTTTTTAATAGGTCTGCACGCGACAACATCATGTACGGAAATCCAGACGCAACAGAAAAAGACCTAATTCAAGCAAGCAGGCAAGCAGAGGCGCATGAGTTCATTAAAGATTTAGAGGATCATAGAGGAAGAAAAGGTTATGACGCACATTTAGGCGAACAAGGCGTAAAACTATCTGGAGGCCAAAGACAAAGAATTGCGCTTGCGCGAGCAATTTTAAAAGACTCGCCTGTTCTTGTTTTAGATGAGGCTACGAGTGCCTTGGATAGCGAAGTTGAGAACTCGATACAAAATGCGCTTGAATTAGTCATGGAGGATAAAACTGTACTAGCTATTGCACACCGCTTATCTACTTTGGCGAAAATGGATAGAATAATTGTTCTTTCTGATGGACAGATAGTTGAAGAAGGTACACATAGAAAACTTCTGAAGATTAATGGCTTATATAGACAATACTGGGATAAACAGTCAGGAGGTTTTATCACAACTGAACAAGCTGCTGAGTAATCAAACAATTCATATGAGTTATTTTGCATTTTTCGTGTGTTACCGATTTACCGTTAAGTGTAAAAGTGATGTTGTAGAAATTTAATAAAAAATGGTGAAAGCGATGGATGAGAAACGATTGAGAGAGATTTACGGGTCGGCTAAGGAAAAAGCTGCAGCTAAAATTTTGGACAAATTAGATAAACACTGTGTAAGTTTTATTGAAAACTCATCCTTTGTTATTATTGGAACTCTGAATCATCAAAACATTGACCTTTCGCCAAAAGGAGACCCCTATGGTTTTGTTAAGGTAATGAGTGATGACCTTTTGGAAATTCCAGATAGGCCAGGTAACAACCGCATCGATGGACTATTAAATATTGTAAGAAATAGTTTTATTTCTCTTTTGTTTTTCATTCCCAGCGTAAACGAAACATTGAGGGTGCAGGGCGAAGCTTTAATAAGTGAAGATATGGATACTAGAGAAAGACATAGATTAAAAACTAATGTGCCCAAAACAGTTCTGCAGGTGAAAGTTACACAAGCCCACTTACACTGTGGAAAATCAATGTTAAGAGGAGGCTTATGGGATCCGGGAAAGTGGCCTTGGAAACGGCCAATACCAACACTTTTTGAAATGATAGAGGATCAGACCGGTATTGATTGCGAAATCAAGGATGAGCAGAAGATCTTAGCTCAGTATAAAAAAGAGCTGTACTGAAGGTTAAATTCTAACTTTTGTTTAATCGATGTAAATTGTTATATTATTGCCCTTTGTGATCAACCGTGTCATAATTTAATTTATATTTTGGGGGGAAAAATGACGAGGCTGTCAACTCATCTTAACGACAGAGAATTGTGGAAAATAGATAAGGATGAAGTTGCCTACTACGAACATATGGTCCTCAACGCTTCTTTAGAAAAACTTATCGATGCTGCGTCGCGTAAGAGAGACGAACATTGGGGTAATGTAATTACTTACTCCAGAAAAATTTTTGTTCCCTTAACAAATATGTGCAGAGACACTTGCAGTTACTGCACTTTTGTAAAACATCCAGATGATCCAGATGCAAAAATAATGTCCCCCCAAGAGGTTCTTTTATCTGCTCGCGAAGGAGAGAAAAAGGGCTGTAAGGAGTTATTATTTAGTTTGGGAGAAAAACCTGAAAAAAGGTATGCCAAACCAAAGCGTGCGCTAGAAGCTCTGGGCTATGAATCAATGACAGACTATTTAACTGACATGTGTAAATTGGTG
>CABZEG010000041.1 GCA_902524655.1 uncultured Alphaproteobacteria bacterium
TTTTTACTCCCCATCCTTGCTTTTGGTTCACTATTCCTGAAAGTGTATACGTTAAGGTATCTATATCTGGAGAAACCCTTAGCCCATGGAACTCATCATCATCTGCAATGTTGCCAATGATAGCGAGATTTATATCCCTTATGGAATTAAGTCCTTCTGCTAATTTTGCACCACCTACACCACCTGCTATAAGAACAATATTTTTGATAGATCTTTTCATTTTCGTTAAAGTATGTCGCCTTTATTTTTGCTTCTGAAAGTGGGTACAATTAACTCAGCTAAAGTTAAATGTAAACATTTGATCGAGTTTTTAAATTCTGGCTTGAAAAAAAGAATATTAAGCTATTTCTTAAGAAAGGAAATTAATTTGCACCTACATATCAATGGCAAAAAAATTAATATATATATGCTGCCTCACAATTTGCTTTACTCTTTCGCTCACATCACTTTCTTTTCCATCAAATGAGAAAAGCAGAATAGAATTACTTCTCGATAACTTAGCGTCTTCAGCAAGCCCTTCCGACTCTGGGCTTATAAGAAAAAAAGTTTGGAGTTTGTGGTTAGAAGGGTATATCGATAGAACAAACAAGAACAAGATCGATGAAGCATTAGACTTGTTCAATGCTGGAAAACTAGAAAAAGCAAAGATCGCGTTCAGCGAAATAATTGAATTAGATCCAGATTATGTCGAAGGGTGGAATAAAAGGGCGACAGTAAAATTTTTATTGGGTGATTTCTATGGATCACTTAAAGATATTGAGGAGGTGCTCAAAAGACAGCCCCGTCACTTCGGAGCAATATCTGGTTCTGGCCTTATTCATATTCACAATAGCAATTTTCGTGAAGCATATAAATCTTACAAGAGGCTTATCGAGATCGATCCCCATAATGAGGATGGTAAAAGGTTTTTGCCTATGCTAGAAAACAAATTATATGGAAAAAGCTTATGAAAAATGCAACCAATAACGGCATATCTCTGCCTTCTAGCTGCAATAATCTTTGAGGTGAGTGGTACACTTTTGTTACCCGCGTCTCAAAATTTCACGAATGCAAAAGCTACTGTATCTCTAGTAATACTCTACGGTGTTTCCTTCTACTTTTTGTCAATCGTGGTGAACTTTATTCCTATCGCGATAATGTATGCAACTTGGAGTGGATTAGGAATTTTTACTTTGGCCCTAGTATCTTATTTTGCTTTCAATCATTCTCTCAATTTTTGGTCTGTGATTGGATTAGCTCTAATTGTTATTGGTGTTGTTGTTGTAAATATTAATATAACATTACCCAAATAGGTTACTAAAAACTATTTCTTCATTCCATGGGTATCGAAAAGGAACCCAGTATGAAGACAGGAAGCCACTAATTTATTCTTTTCCTTAAAAATCTTACCTTCTACCGAAACGATATTTTTGCCTATTTTTAAGATGGATGCCTTTATTGTTGCAGGCTCTAGAGACAATGACCGATGGAATGTTGTATGGAAGTCCGTTGTGTTGGGAAATCTTTTGCCTTTAGTAGAAAACAAAACACATAGTGCAGTGCAATCGTCTAGTACGCTAGTAACCATTCCACCCTGTACATTTCCTTGAGGGTTTAAACAATCAGAAGGAAAGCTCACCTCAAAAACAAATTCGCCATCCATTTCCTCCAAAAAATTGATTGAGAAAAATTTCCCAACACCTTTGCTTTGGTAGACCTTCATAACGGCGTTAATCAGAGCTTTCTCAATAGACATCTCGACTTATCCAATGGGCTATACTGTTCCCTTAAACTGTCATTTCTGGTTTTTAAGTCAATTATAAATTTTATAGTTTGAGAAGATTATAAATTATCTTACATTATTAATTAGAGTTTAACAACTGAAAGGAGGTGGTCCAATGTCTAGTGATTATTCGATGATGGTGGCAGGCATAGATACCCTCTCGACAAAAATTTTCGAGGGGCAAAAAGGGGTCTGACACTAAATCGTCAGTCACCGAAGGAGGCTTAACAGCCTCCTTCGCTTTTTTATAACTTATGGTAAATTTTAAAACACAAGTAACGATTATAGGTGGTGGTCCATCGGGCCTATTATTATCCCAGTTGCTTATGAATGAGGGTATAGACACCATCATTTTGGAAAAACACACTAAAAGCCATGTACTATCAAGAATAAGAGCTGGTGTTTTGGAGAGTGGGACCGTAGAAATATTGAAGCAAGCTGGTGTAGGTGAAAGAATAGATATCGATGGGTTTGTTCATGAAGGTACTTACCTTTCATCAGAAAATAAAGGTTTCAGAGTTTCTTTTTCAGAGACCGTGGGTAAGAGTGTTACGATTTTTGGACAAACTGAAGTAACAAAAGATTTGTACCAAAAGCAAGAGGAGAGAGAAGCTAATATTTTTTTCCAGGTAAAAAACGTAAATATAATCGACCCAAAATGTTCAAAGACGGAGGTAATATTTGAAGATGAAATTGGGAAAGAAATTAAAATTGTATCTGACTTTGTTGTAGGCTGTGATGGCTTTCATGGCGTTAGCAGGCAACGCATCCCTCTAAACCAAAGAAAAGAGTATGAAAGAATATATCCATTCGGATGGTTAGGTATTTTGTCTGAAACCCCTCCCGTTAGTGATGAGTTGATTTATGCCAACACTAGTGATGGATTCGCCTTATGCTCCATGAGGAATAATAATCTTTCAAGATACTATCTTCAGTGTGATGTGAATACTAAAGCAGAGGACTATTCGGATGATTATTTTTGGAAGGAACTAATAAAACGACTACCGGAGAATTCAAAGGATAATTTAAGGACTGGTCCTTCAATTGAGAAATCTATTGCCCCGCTGAGGAGTTTCGTGGTTGAGCCGCTTCAATACGGCAATCTTTTTCTTGTTGGAGACGCCGCTCACATTGTGCCCCCAACTGGAGCTAAGGGTTTGAACCTAGCGGTGTCAGACGTGCATTATTTATCAGAGGGCCTTATAGCCTTTTATAGAGGAGAGGGTCATAAGAAATTATTTAACTACTCTAAAACGGCTTTGAATAGAATATGGAAAGTAGTACGATTTAGTTGGTGGATGACTACTTTGATGCATGAGTTTCCTGAGACTAAAGAATTCGACAGGAAAATAAAAATAAGTGAATTAGACTATCTGTCTCATTCAAATTTTGCCCAAGCACATTTTGCCGAAAACTATGTAGGCATACCATTATGAAAAATTTCATAGAAAGAGCTTTGAGGGTCATCGAAGAGGAAATAATTCCAGAAACAAAAAAAGGTGTTGCGAAAGGTAATAAAGTTTTTGGAGGCGCTATTCTAACTAAAAGTGACTATGCAACCATGACTATTGGGGTTAATCAAGAAATTGAAAACCCGCTCTTTCATGGTGAAATATCTACGCTAAACAAATTTTTTGCCGAAAACAAAAATAGGTCCACAGATGATCTAATATTTTTGTCAACACATGAGCCTTGCCCAATGTGTTTATCAGCTATTACTTGGGCCGGTTTTAATACTATTTACTATTTTTTTAATTACCAAGATACAAAAAAGGCTTTTAATATAGCTCATGATTTAGACATTCTGTCGGAAGTATTTGGAAGGTCGGATGGAGCATATAGTAAAGAAAATTATTTTTGGAAATGTTATGCAATAAAAGAGCTGATCGGTATCGTAGAGCCAGCAAGCAGAGATAATTTATTGAAAATATCTGAGCGTATATCGTCAATATATGAGAGTTTATCGGAAGAGTACCAAAATAAGAAAAATGACAATAGTATTCCGCTGAGCTAGATATTATTTCAGGTTGGTCTACTTATTTGATGTTACAAAAAATAGAACTTGAAAAGTTTTTAAGGAGTATGAAATATGTTTGATGAAAAAGAGTACTTTGACCCAAGAAAATCACAATTTAATGTAATTGGTACAACACTCGAACCCTGTTCTAGTAATCCATTAACTGGGTTTTTGAGAGACGGTTGTTGTAGCTGGGATCCTAGAGACATAGGAAGTCATACTGTTTGTGCAATAGTGACAACAGAGTTCCTTGAGTTTTCAAAAGAACGAGGAAATGATCTGTCTACGCCTAGACCAGAATATCAATTCAAAGGTTTGAGGGATGGAGATCGTTGGTGTCTTTGTGCATCAAGGTGGGAAGAAGCTAGATTGGCAGGTAAAGCACCGAAAGTTGTTCTTGAAGCAACAAACATCAAATGTCTCGATATCTGCGATTTGGAACATTTAAAAAAACATACCGGAGGAAATTAGGTGACTAAAAATATTCACAACGCCGAAGATTTTAGGGTCTTCTCATTGTCAATTGAGCTTTTGACAACATTTTATGGTCTCTTTATGGTTATTTGGGGATTTTCTATATCATTAATTTCAGGAAGTTCCTCTATAACGTCTCTGATACCCGCCTTCATTGGGGGCCCACTTGCGCTTATTGGCTTTATATCAATGATAAAACCGGTATATAGGAAAGCTTTGATGCATATAGCAGTAGTGATTGGCATAATCGCTTTTTTTGGTGGTCTGGACTTTTTTAGAAGCATGTTTACCAATTTATATGCCGGATTATCAAAGCTTATGCTGATGATTACGGGGTTTGTTTATGTATATTTTTGTGTTCAAAGTTTCATCTTTGTGCGACAACAAAAAAAACAGAAGTCTAATTAAAAAAAATGTTCTGTGGTTTTTGTATATTTTTTGTTGACACGACTTAAATTTACTCCATGTTACAGCTTGGGAGTTACATTTTGTATAGGAGGATGACATGAGACTTTTTTCATTAACAGTGACATTGTTGGCTAGTTTTTTAGTATCAACAGCTGTATTTGCAGCAGACATCGAAGTAAAGATGCTAAATAAAGGCGAAGAAGGCAAAATGATATTCGAGCCTTCATTTATAAAAGCCCAAATAGGTGACAACATTATTTTTCTACCAACAGATAAGGGACATATGGCTGCATCCATAAAAGGATTAATCCCTGATGGAGCGAAGAAGTTTAAGAGCAAAATTAACAAAAAATTTACATACACGGTGAAAGTTGAAGGTCTTTATGGGATTCGTTGCACACCACACTACGCGAATGGCATGGTTGCTTTAATACAAGTTGGAGACGCTGCAGATCCTGCTGACTTTCTTAAGGGTCAAAAAGTTCCGAAAAAATCCAAAGAGCGGCTTGAAAAATATTTAAGCCAAGTCGGTTCTTAACTAAGTGTTTTGTTTGAAGGATCTCCTCAGGGAGATCCATACAAAATATGACGTGCTAATCAGCCATAGCCCAAAAATCATCTCATGAAATTGGTGTAATAAGAACGTATGTTTGTGCAGTATTAGAAAAACTGCACTTATAGACCACACTCCCACCATTAGTATTGAGGAGTTACGTAGCTCTTTAACTCTGAATGGATGAATTATTTTTATTGGAATGAACGTCAATATTAAACATAAGCATATTGCACCGAAATTAAACCAAAGCCCGAGATCTAAAATAAAGAGAAAGAACACTAGTAAATTCCAGAGCGCTGAAAAACCTTTAAAATAATAATCTGTTGTTTTCATATTCTTATCTGAAAACGTGTAGCAACTAGCCAACAAAATTGAAATGCAAGTTAGATGTACAAGATTATATGGAACCATTGAAAACCAATAAATCATCAAGACAGGTAATATTGAGTAGTTAAACATATCTATAACGTTGTCTAAAGTACTGCCATCTACCTCCGGAAGTGCTTTTTCCACGTTTACGTATCTAGCTAGAGTACCATCAACGCCGTCGATAACTAAGGCAAGACCCATAAATAGAAAAGCCAAAGTTTGTTCACCATTCAATATTGCTATGAGTCCTAGAAAACCGAAAATGAGTCCCGATGCAGTGAAAGTGTGAGTGGCCCACGCAAAGGCTTTATTTATTTTCTGTGATTTAAAAACAATGTCTTTTAACTTCATGCCTTAAAAATAAATAAAAGTGGATATATGTCAAATAATTAGAAAGTTAGGATTTTTCCATTATTTCCGAAACTTGAAATCCATCTTCTCTCAGGGCTCTAATGATAGAGGCGATATGTTCTACACTTAACGCTTCGATAATAGCATCAATTTTTGCATTCTTAACTGGAACGTCGTTAAACATTCTTTGATGATAGATTTCTATGATATTGCCTCCATACTTAGCGATTAAATTTGAAATTCTAGCGAGCATCCCAGGCTCATCAATTATATCGATTCGTACTTTGGTCATTCTTCCATCCATTAAAAGTTTTCGATTTAGTATGCTAGCGAATAACCTAGCATCAATGTTGCCTCCACAAATTACTGTCCCTACTCTTTTGCCAGAAAATACATTTTTATTTTTCATTATTGCCGCTACACCTGCAGCGCCTGCTCCTTCAGCTACAACTCTTTCGTTTTCAAAAAGCGCACTAATCGCTTTTTCAAGCTCAAACTCATTAATTAGCAGAATATCATCAACGTGATCTTTTATTATCTCAGAAGTAATTTCTCCAGGCAGTTTCACAGCTATTCCATCAGCCAAGGTATCACCTAAAATTTCAAGATCCTTTTTGTGAAGCACATTATACATAGAAGGAAATTTCTCAGTTTGCACTCCATATATTTTAATTTTGGGGTTTAGAGCTTTGGCCACTATTGATATGCCTGAAATCAATCCACCTCCTCCAATTGGAATGACTAACATGTCTAAATCATTAATATCTTCTATAAACTCTAATCCGAGAGTGCCCTGCCCAATCACAACGTTAGGATCGTCATATGGATGTATAAGGGTCAATTTTTTATCATACACCAATTCGGAAACAAAAGTTTGAGACTCATTCAACGTGCGGCCTTTTAGGATAACGTCTGCACCTAAACTTTTTGTTTTCATTACTTTGGATAAAGGAGCGTGCTCTGGCATAACAATTGTAGCGTTAACGCGTTCTTTTTTTGCCCACCAAGCTACAGCTTGGGCATGGTTACCTGCAGACATAGCAATAACACCTATTTTTTTCTGGTCGTCTTTTAAACGTGTTATGGACGTGTAAGCTCCTCTGACTTTGAAAGAAGATGTGTATTGAAGGTTTTCTAGTTTAAGAAACACTTCAGCATTGATTTCCATACTCAAATGTTGAGATCGAATGGTAGGTGTTCTAATTATATTACCTATCAATTCCTTACTAGCGCGCGTTATTGTGTCTATGTTGATTTTCATTTTTATTAAAAGAACGGTTCCAAGTTCTTTATTTACCATTTCAATTTGAAAATAAAGAAAAATTATTAATGAGGATCAGAATAATAATAATAGTGAAGACATGGTATTCGCCAACGTAAGATTTTTAACAAACGCTATTTTTTTTTATGAATTGATATATAATAAGAGTTGGGAGTGTGATTAAGATTTGAATATAAAAATAGTTGGTAAAAATATTGAACTTGGAGAATCGTTTCAAGCCTACAGTAGTGCTAGGATAGAAGAAGTTCTGAAAAAATATTCATACGATGCTGTTAGTACTCAAATAACTTTAGAAAAAAGAATTGGGAATTTCAAAGCTAAGTTAAAAGTACATCTAAAAAACAAGATTGAGTTAGATGCAACTGGCAGAGGAAGGGATGCAAATACTAGCTATGAGGACGCCTTAGATCATATAGAAAAAAAACTGCGGCGTTATCATAGAAAGATGAAAAGTCACAGGAATTTCGAAAGTAAAAATATTTCATCAACCGATGAACCATTGAGGATTTATCAGAGTGTTTTGAACTTGGATGAAGAAGAGATAGATATTAACAATGGGGATAGCATGCCTGTGATTGCAGAATTATCTTATAAGATAGACGAATTGACAGTTGAACAAGCAGTTATCCGCCTTGAATTAGAAAATGAAAGTTGCATATTTTTTAGAAATGCTTCACATTCTGGACTAAACTTAGTGTATTACAGGAAAGATGGTAACATTGGTTGGATTGATCCAAGAGGAAGTCGAGAGAAAACCATAGAAAAAAACCATAACTTCTCGGGGAGTCAGTAAAGACGAATGCATTATGAATGAAGAGGACATCATATCCCTTTTTTACGCAAAGAGTCATTTGGAAACCTATGAAGTATTATTTCCGCTAGCACAAAGAGGTAATAAATTTGCTAATTATTTTATAGGTAATATGCTTATCTCACCTATAGATGAGACTGTCGAGACAAACGTTATTGGTGGGGTCAGTTATTTAAAATTGTCCGCAAAAGCTGGGTATTCCCCAGCGCTTGAATATTTAGGAAATTTATATGCTTACAACGAAAAGGTGAAAAAAGACTCAGTTGCTGCACACACTTTTTTTTATCTCGCGGCTTTAATTGATAATAAAGTTGATATAGGTTATCATTTAATCATTGAAGATGAGTTTGACATTTCTGAGGCTAATGTCAATAAATCCAGAAATCTCGCTAAAGCTTGTATGGCAATTGGTCTTGAAAACTGTGAATTACTTAAAGAATGAATTTAGTATATGTTACACTGTGACAAGACTGAAAATTTTTTAATGATTAACGAATATGAAAAGTTCTAAGAGAAGTTCTATAGATCCCTTTATCGTGATGGATATCATGGAGAGAGCTAATTCAATTGAGCAAAAAGGACAAACAGTCGTACATATGGAAGTTGGGCAGCCAGGAACCTCAGCGCCAGAAGCTGCCAAGGATTTTTTAAAAAAAGCCATGAAAGATAATCCAATGGGTTATACGGTAGCTCTAGGGCTGCCTGATTTACGAAAAAAAGTTGCCGAATTATACGGTGATTGGTATGGACTGGATGTTGATTGGAACAGGATTATAATAACTGGTGGTTCATCGGCAGGGTTTATCCTTGCTTTTACAGCACTCTTTGATAAGCATGACAAAGTGGGGTTAGCTAATCCTGGCTATCCCAGTTATCGGCAAATTATGAAAACTCTCAATTTAGACCCGGTACTTATAAACACCACAAAAAAAAATAAATTTCAACCTACTCCAAGTGATTTAAGCGGTTATAATGTCAATGGCTTATTAATCGCTTCACCAGCAAATCCTACTGGCTCAATGATTGATAAAGAGCCTTTAGAGGCTTTAGTGAATTATTGTACAGATAGAAAGGTATCACTAATAAGTGATGAAATATACCACGGCATACAATACAATATGACACCTTCAACCCTATTAGAGTTTAGTGATAACTGTTATATCATAAACTCGTTTTCAAAATATTTTTCTATGACAGGCTGGAGAATAGGTTGGATTGTTGTTCCTAAAGAACATGTGAGGATAGTCGAAAGAATTCAACAAAATATGTTTATATGTGCTTCTCATGCCAGTCAAATTTTAGCACTTGGAGCGTTTAAGGGTAAAGTAGAGTTAGAAAAAAACCTTATGACTTACAAAGAGAATAGGGAAAATTTACTAAACGCGTTACCCGAATTTGGTTTTAATGATATAGCGCCACCAGATGGAGCATTTTATTTATATATAGATATCAGTAAATTTTCGTCTGATAGCTATGATTTTGTAAAAAGAATGTTAGATATCGGAGGGGTAGCTATGACACCTGGAATAGATTTTGATCCAATAAATGGGAAGTCAAAGATTAGGTTATCTTATGCTAGAAGCACAACTGAGATTTTAAATGGTATAAATAGAATCAAAATATTTATGAAAGAAAAGAGATACCTTCAATAAAAAACAAACTTAAAAACATAGGATTGGTTATGGTGAAAAGATTACTAGATAAAGTAGTGGTTATTACAGGAGCAACAAGCGGCATCGGGCTTGAAATAGCTCGACATTCGATAACTCAGGGAGCGCATGTAATTATTTCCGGAAGAAGAGAAAATGAAGCTGCAAAAATAGTGAATCAATTGGGAGAGAAGTGCCGTTTTATCAAGTGTGACGTCTTAAAGGAAGACCAAATATGTTCTCTTGTTGAAAAAACATTCGATTACTATGGAAAAATAGATGTAATGTTTAATAATGCTGGGGCACCTGATTTTGTAAGAAATATCGAAGATATTTCATATGATAAAATAAGACACAGCCTAGATTTACTGCTAACTAGTGTTATTATCTCGACTCGAGAAGTAACCAAAATAATGAGTAAGCAGCAATATGGCAGCATAGTAAACACAGCAAGTATTGCTGGTCATTGGGGAGGCTGTGGAGGATCCGTTTATTCCGCTGCAAAAGCCGGAGTTATCCACTTTAGCAAAGTTACATCCCTTGAATTAGCAAAATATAATATAAGGGTTAATTCAATTTCTCCTGGGGCAATAATTACCGAAATATTTGGTGTTGGTCAGAAGTTGTCTGGTGAAAAACTTTCTTTGAGTGATGATCATCTTAAAAAAAGTGACGCTTTTATTGATTTTCAACCTATACAAAGAGGTGGACTACCAGAGGACATTGCCAACTTAGCTATTTATCTTGCGAGCGACGAGAGCACCTTTGTAACCGGTCAAGATTTTGTTGTAGACGGGGGCTTGTTGGCTGGTCGACCTCTGAATGTGGCTAGTGAGTCCTTTAAAAAGATCAATAGAACTTTAAAATCCTTTTAAGCGCAATAAATGTCGATTGTTTGCTAACTAAGTAATTTGCTAAATAGCATTGGGTTTTCAATCAAGAACATAGCTACAGCAGTAGCACTTATAGCAGAGCCTATCATTATAGCTCTATCTCCCCATTGCATACCCACATAAATCCATCCAACCGCGCTTATCAGATATGCTAATTGTCCAAATAGGTATATTTCTGCCGATATAAGAAAGACCCCCATGACCCCTAATATCATGGACCCCCACTTTACATACCAGTCTCTAGTTCCCGTTGGTGTCAAAGGCTTAATATCGTCATATTCGCCCTGCAATTCCTCGAGCTCTTGCGCAAGGCGCTTTTTTTCCTTGGATAATTCCATGGCCAGCCTTCCAGCCTTTGAGGTGATATTATGCATTTTACCTGCTTCTGCAACATCATTTATCTCATCATGCTCAAATTCTCTGACCATATTTTTACTCCAAAAAAATTTAATCATATACGTACAAAAATTTTTCTCTTTTTCAAGTATTTATTTTTATACTGCCTAAGTTTTAGGCATTTGGAGCAAAGTTATTATTGAACAGAGGTTTGGAGAAATATTTCCTTACTAATTCACAGGGTTTTCCACAGAATATATGGAAAACATTCAATGAAAGACAAAATGAATAAAATATGTTTTATATAAATATCCTAGCTAAACTAGCAGACAGTGACGGAGTAATAATTTATGTCAAATACAAAGATAAAAGCCGTATTTTTAAAATTAACAGTCGTCTTTTTATTTCTTTGGGTTTGTTTCTTCAATGGGATCACTGTGGCGGACTCGCCCAGAAACCTAGTCAGAGAAGGGCTTAATTTTTATGATGCTGAAAAATATAATGATGCTTTGAATAGTTGGAAATTGGCTTCGCAGATAGGTAGTAAAGAGGCTGATTTTCTTTTAGGTTTTCTATATAATGGGGTCTTACAAAATGATAAAGAAGCACTTTATTTCTTTACAAAAGCCGCATCATCTGGCCACATTCAAGCTCAAATAAATGTAGGACTAAAATATGAAAGAGGCGAGGGAACTTTCATCGACAAAGAAAAAGCGCTTTATTGGTATTCTCAGGCAGCACTTAATCAAAATGATGTAGCTCAGTTTAGATTAGCATCATTATTGCAAGAAGAGTTTGGGAAAGTTGAAGAAAGCCATTTTTGGTTTTCAAAATCAGCTAGACTAGGAAATCCCGAAGCTCACTTAGCGCTGGCTGCCAACTTCATTTTAGGTCGCGGCGTAGAAAAAAATTTAACTTTTGCCCACGTTAGTTGTAGCTTGGCTACGTTCTTTTCAAGAGATATTGCTAGTATTAGTAGAAGCATTCAATTGAGAACTGAATTAGAAACAAAAATGTCAATAGATCAAATAAAAAGAGCAGAGGAGTTATCTAGAAAATGTATTGAAAAAAAGTTTAAAGAGTGTATGAATCATCTCACAAGTGAGGGTAGGTGAAATGAAAAAAAAATTGTATTCTTTTCTAGTTTTGGGAGTGATAGCATCCTGTTCTGGACCTTCCTACTTTAGCAGTCCAACCGATTTTGTTGGTGGTAACAGGTCCGCCGCCGTCAAGACTCATTGCGCTGGACAAGCGGGAATGGGGGAGGATTCCTTGGTTTACAAACTATGTAAACAATCATTTATTACCCATTATGGCAAATAGCCTACGATAAAAAATAAATCCAGAATGATGAAGAAAAAATAGTAAGAACAGTCGAAGCTAAAATTGTAGTTGCAACTATGTCTTTGCAGTGTCCGTACATGTTAGCGAAAAAATATGCATTCAAACCAGGAGCCATTGCAGCCATGATCATTGCATTACGCAATCTCTCCATTTCAATGTCCCAAGAGTATACTCCAAGTAAATAAACGACTGCAGGCTGGATCAAAAGAGAAGTGAATATTATGGTAAAAGGTATTTTATAGGAACTGATTACTCTATAATAATAAAGTACACCTCCCATAGTAAAAAGTGATGCTGGTATAATCCAGCTAGTGCCCTTTTTCATTAATTCCTCAAATTGCATTGAGAATTCAAATTTTAGTAAGTTAAAACTTAAGCCCAATATGATGCCAAGTGTGAGGTTATTAAAAAAAATTGCTGCTAAAGTATTTCTTAAGCCCACGAATAATAGGTTTTTTTTGTTTCTCACAACTTCTATAAGTATTATGCCAACTAAATAGCAGACCGGGGCATGCCCGATGATAATGGTATAATTTGTGAAAAGACTATCTGTACCATAAGCGAGTTCACTTATTGGTAGTCCCAATAAAACTCCATTAGAGAACATTGCGCAGAACCCTAGAATCACTGAATTTATATATGGCTGCTTAAAAATCGTATAACTAATAACACTTACTATAACAAACGATATTATCATCGAGATATAAAAACAAATTAAAATCCGAAGATCTAAAGCATTATCAAAATCAAGTATTGCTAAGTTGAAAAATAAGAGAAAAGGGATGCCAAAATCTTGAAAAAACTTTGCCAGACCATCGACAATGTGTTTTTTTAATAGTTGGACATAAGAAGTAATAAAGCCTGCTGCGACTAATATAAAGACTGGCAGAATTACGATAGCAATCTCAAATAACATTATGGAATATTTATTTCAAGACCATCAAATGCTGGCTCAACGTTTTTTGGGAGCTCTCTTTTTAAGTCTGAATAATCTAGATCATTATGCAGGTTAGTTAAAATAGCTCGTCTTGGTCCCAGTTCATTAATCCAGGAGAGTGTTTTCTCTAAGTGTGTATGAGAAGGATGAGGATCTCTCCGAAGTGCGTCTATAATAAGAGTATCAATTCCTTCCAATTCTTTCCAGCTCTTCGATGGAATATTTAGAACATCAGGTATATAAGCTAATTTCCCAATTTTAAATCCCAATGAATCTATATCCCCGTGGTCAACTGATAATGGTCGGAAACTAATTTCACCGCCAGCGCCAAGAACTCTGACATCTTCCGAGTTTATCAAGTTCAACTCACAAATGGATGGATACTTACTATTTTTCGGTGTGTGAAAAATATAGGAAAAACCTTGCAAGAGTCTTTCCTGGGTAATTTTATCTGCCCATACTTGGATTTTTTCTTTTTTTTTGTATGCCAATGTCCTTAAGTCATCTATTCCATGCACATGATCGGCATGTGAGTGTGTATATATTACTGCATCTAAATTATTTACATTTGCTTGTAGAAGTTGCTCTCTGATATCAGGGCCAGTATCTATCAGCACGGTAGTGTTTTTTGCATTTGTTGTTCTTTCAACAAGCAAAGAGCACCTTAGGCGCCTATTTTTTTTATTTTTTGGATCACATGCACCCCAACCAAAACCAACTCGTGGAACTCCTCCAGAGGACCCACAACCCAAGATTCTAAATTTGTATAGCATATCTAAATTACTTTCTCGAAAAGAGTGTAGAAATTTCTCGTTGTTTGCGTTCTAAAAAAGTCTTCATCCACATTAAATATTTCTGCTCCTTTTTTAGCTACAATTGAAACAAAAGCTGGTTCGTTGGACTTTCCACGATGTGGAACTGGAGCTAGGTAAGGGCTGTCCGTTTCAACTAACACTTTCTCTATCGGTACCTTTGAAAATATATCTCTAAGAACCTGAGCATTTTTAAACGTAATGATACCTGACATTGATAGATAAAAACCTAAGTCAATTGCTTTCTCAGCTAGATAGGAGCCTGAGGAAAAACAATGCATTACACATTTAAAAGAGCTTTTATGGTATTGCTCAGATAAAATTTCTCCAATCTCTTCATCTGCATTTCTCGCATGAATTATGACTGGTAAATTTGCTTCTTTCGCTACTTCAATGTGCTTAATAAGTGACTTAATTTGGTCTCTCTTACTATCTGGAGAATAGTAAAAATCCAAGCCGGTTTCACCCACTCCAATCATTTTTTTATGTCTACATACCGATAATAAATCTTCATTCTTGAACTTCAGACTCTTAGATGGTTGATTTGGGTGAACTCCGGCTGCAAAAAAGATTTCCTCATGTCTTTCGCTTATAGATATGATCTCACTGATTTCTCTGAAATTCGTGCCAATAGTTAATATTTTCTCAACACCCACAGATTTTGCCCTGTCCAGAACACCACAGAGATCTTTGGTCAGTACCTCGAAATCCAAATGGCAATGGCTGTCAATTACAACTGATTTATTCCTTATTGTATTTTGCAAGGGCTGACTCTATAACATTTAAAGCTAGAAAGGAAACTTTCTTAGCATCAATATTGTACTCCATTGATTGATGCCTCAAAAGTGAAATTTGTGCATACAGGTGAGCGGCGACAAGATTAATATCTCGTTTAACTAATTGATCATTAATTGCTAAATTGATATCTCCTCTCGCTAGAGAAGCTAGTAAAGTTAAAAGAATACCCATTACAGATTTATCTTGATCACTGTTAACAATATATTCTTTGTTGTCATTCAATAATTTTATGGCTTTGCCTCTATTTAAAGTCGGGAGATTTAAGAATAAATTTTTCATTTTTTTAAAAAATTCAATGTAATTTTCGTCTAAAAGGTTAATAAGTTTTCTTACGGATCCTTCACAGGCTGTTAAAGCGCCTGCCTTCTTAAGGTTGTTAAATTGATCTTCTTGGAATAAAGTTGCTGATATATCTCTGAGATTTTGCTCAGGTAATCTCTGGAAGCCAATTCTATAGCACCTAGAAATAATGGTAGGAAGGATTGCTTGCTTGTTGTTCGACACTAAAATAAAGAGGGTTTTCGAGGGAGGTTCCTCAAGTATCTTCAAAAGGGAATTCGATGCGGAAAGATTGAGATCTTCTGTCGTATCAACAATACAGACGTTGTAAGTGTTGTCGATGGAAGACAACGATAATTTTCTGCTTACTTCTCTTATACAATCTATAGAAATATTTTTTTGCAAAAGTTTTTTTTCGTTATCCCATTGTCTCTTGCAAAAGAAAATATTATTTACATTAAAATAGTTTTTTGGGTATCTTATATCTTTTTCAGAAATGCAACTTAAATGCTCTTTATTCGAAAGGTCGATATTTGATAATATTTTCGCTATGTTCAACGCCAGCGAAGCTTTACCAATTCCGATCGGACCATGAAAAAGCCATGCATTAGGAATCTTTCTGGTCTTAATACAATCTAGAATAGTAGCTATCTGTTTATTATGTCCAAAAATAAGTGAAGCTTCCCCATTCGACAATTTTGGTAAACTATGAGTTTCATTTTTTCTCATTTTATAGAACTATTTTTTTTATTTTGTCGATTATTTGAGCAGAAACATTCTCTGGCGAGTGATTGCCATCTATTATCCTTATTCTTTCTTTATCTTTATTTGCAATATCTAGAAAGCTCTTTCGTAACTGATGTTGAAAGTTTATACCATATTTTTCAAATCTATCCTCTTCAGTTGTCCTATTTAATGCACGATGTAAAGCTATTTCAGGATCCATATCTATAAGAAATGTAATATCTGGATAGATTGCTATTAGCTTAAATAGCATAAGGCTTAATTTTTTAGCCTCTTCACTTCGCATTCCTTGATAAACTATTGTACTATCCATAAAACGGTCACATATAACAATTTTGTTGTTTTCAATGGCAGGTTTAATAACTTTCTCAACATGGTCATTTCTAGCCGCCATGAAAAGTAATGTTTCAGTTTCAACAGACCACTGAAAGTTACTCTCTCTAAGTAGAATTTTTCTTATTTCATTTGATCCGTCTGTACCCCCAGGTTCTTCTGTTTTAATCACAGGTTTTTTCTTTTTTTCGAAGTATTTTGTAAGCAGGTCTATCTGTGTAGATTTCCCACAACCATCAATTCCTTCAAAACTAATAAAA
>CABZEG010000042.1 GCA_902524655.1 uncultured Alphaproteobacteria bacterium
CTGATCTCTATGAGTTTTCAAAAAAAGATGTAATGTTCAATAAAGAATTTGCTCTAAGTATGGCCTTTCATCTAACTAAGAGCCTTCTGATGAAAAAAATTTTCTTATTTCGACACGAAAAATTGTCGGATGCAATTTCTGATGATATTCGTGATAATGGAGTAACTATTGAATATTGTTTGTAGTAAGCTTTTTTAATGGCAGAAAAAGAAAAAATTGTAATTTTTGATTTGGACGGCACCCTTGCTGATACCGCACCAGCGTTGCTAAATGCTGGAAATGAGCTTTTAAAGAGTATTGGGAGGGATCCAATAAAGCTCGAACAGTATAAGGGATTCATCGGCGGGGGGACAAAAAAGCAAGTAGAGAAGATTTTGATATCGACTGGAGGTATTCCAGAACGCGGTTTAGATGTCTATTTTAAGTTTTTTCAAGATAGATACTACGAAGATCCTGTAAAGGGTTGTTCTCTTTACAATGGAGCATTAGAGCTAGTAGAATTTTTGAAAAGCCAAGGAATGAAATTGACTATATGCACCCAGAAGTTTGAAAACAGCGCTAAAAAGGTTTTATATAGCCTCAATATTTATCAATACTTTGATGGATTTGCATACGGAGATAGCACTGGAGTTCTAAAGCCCGATCCAAAAGTTTTTTATCATTCCGTAAAAGGATTAGGTAATGGAAGTTATTTTTATGTTGGTGATACTGCAATTGATTTACTTTTAGCAAAAGCGGTTGGTGCAAGCTTTTTTTTTCATAAGAGAGGTTATGCACCACAAACTGTGGAAAAAGCTGGAATCGACTTCAGTTTCGATAATTACAGTGAATTAACTAGTCACTTCAAGCAAAGTTTGACTTGAAAATGCAATACTTTTTCCCAGAATTTAACTATCTTCAAGGTGGAGCAGAACACCTTTATACTATCAATGGTGGTAATACCGTTTTTAATTCATTTAGAGTTACAGAGCGGGATAAAGGCTCAAAGGTTATCTCTACTTCTGATGTACGGAAAGAGTTTCTAAAAAAATTTATATCAAAGCCGAATTCAAAATTGGGACTAAATTTCAACACTACACTTGTTATGGGAGTTTTGAATGTTACTCCTGATAGTTTTTACGATGGAGAACAATCCTTTTCAGAAAAACAGTTTGTCGAAAAAGGTCTAAATCTCCTTAAAACTGGCTGTTGTATTTTAGACGTAGGAGGTGAATCAACAAGGCCTGGAGCGAAGGAGGTTGCTTCCAGTATAGAAATAGAAAGAGTAATAGGAGTAATTAAGAAAATAAAACAATCTGCCCCCTCAGCAATGATTTCAGTTGATACTAGAAAGGCAATTGTTGCTGAGAAAGCTTTGCAAGCTGGAGCTTCCATAGTGAATGATATTTCTGCAGGATCATTTGATAAAAAAATGTTTGGCGTTGTAGCAAAATATAAAGCGGGTATGTGTTTGATGCACTCTCAAGGTTTGCCAGAAAATATGCAAAACAAACCTCATTATGAGAATGTCCTTCTAGATATTTATGATTATCTTAAAGAGAAGATCGCTGAAGCTGAAATTACAGGCATATCCAAAAAACGCATTATTATAGATCCAGGCATTGGCTTCGGAAAAAGTTTTAGCCATAATATGGAAATAATAAAAAAAGCTAGTCTGTTCCTTGGATTAGGATGTCCGCTTATGATAGGGGTGTCACGTAAAAGTTTTATCGGCGAAATTATTAGTGAAAAGCTACCCTCGGCAAGGTTATCAGGTTCGATAGCAGCAATGCTGAAAATAGTCAGTAACGGAGTCAACATTGTTAGAGTGCACGACGTAAAGGAGACGGTCGATGCGATGAAAGTTTGGAATATTATTAAATAAAATAAGGTTTGCGTAAATGGAAGGAAATATATTCGGAACAGATGGGATAAGAGGAAGGACAAATACCTACCCTATTGATCCGGAAACAATATTGAAAATTGCTCTATCAACAGGTCATGTGATCGGAAATAGTATAAATTTTCCTAAAGTTATTATAGGCAAGGATACGAGAAGGTCTGGATATATGGTTGAAAATGCACTAACTGCTGGTTTTATCTCTATGGGCTGGGAAGTAAACTTACTTGGACCTTTGCCCACACCTGCAGTGAGTTTTCTAACAAAATCCCTAAGAGCTGACCTTGGCATTATGATTTCGGCATCCCATAACCCATACGAAGACAATGGAATAAAATTTTTTGATAAAAATGGTTTGAAGATAGATACAAAAATTGAAGAGGAAATCAGTAAAGAGATTAGGAACAAATCACCATTAGTGACTCCAAGTGATCTAGGTAAAGCGAGTAGGATAAATGATGTTCTTGGCCGTTATACGGAATTTGCAAAGATTACTATTCCAAGTAATTTAAGCCTAAGCGGAATTAAGATAGTAGCGGACTGCGCTAATGGTGCCGCATACAAGATTCTACCCCAAATTCTGAGAGAGCTTGGTGCAGAGGTTGTGTCTATAGGCGTGGCTCCCGATGGTTTCAATATCAATAAAGAGTGTGGTTCAACAAAACCAGAAAAAGCACAAAAAGCAGTTCTAGAAAACAGTGCAGATATAGGGATATGTTTAGACGGCGATGCTGACAGAGTTTTATTCATCGATGAGCAGGGGAAGTTAGCTAATGGGGACATAGTTATTGGGCTTTTAGCTGGAGCCTGGGTTAATAAAAATTCACTCAATAAAAATACTGTTGTAGCAACAGTTATGTCCAACCTAGCCTTGGAGCTATACCTAGAAAAAATAGGAGTAAGCTTAATTCGCACGCAGGTAGGTGACAAAAACGTTTCAAAATGTATGAATAGGCAAAGTTTAAACTTAGGTGGAGAACAGTCGGGCCATTTAATTCTGGCGGATTATTCAAATGCAGGTGATGGATTAATTACGTCATTACAAGTATTGAGTGTTTTGGTGGAAAACAAAAAAAAAGCAAGTCAGCTTTTTAATTTGTTCAAGCCGTTTCCACAAACAGTCGTAAATATAGACGCTCATGAATGCAACGATTTCGAAAAAAATGAGCAAATAAAAAATATGTTGGAAGATGTCAGGCGCTCAATCACTGGTAAGGGCCGTATTATCATCAGACGGTCAGGTACAGAAAATGTTATAAGATTAATGGTTGAGCATAGAGAAAAAAATAAATTAGAAGAGACTATCGCCACTTGCTTGTCTATATTGAAAAAGACCAATTTTTAAGATATCAATGTAAAGCAGTTTGTTATGAATATTAAGCCATTACAAAAGCCTTCAAGACCCCTTTTTTCTTCTGGTCCATGTCCTAAGAGGCCAGGATGGAGTGCAGACGTAATAGAGAAAATAGCCTATCTTGGAAGATCGCATAGAGCAAAAAAACCGCTCCAACAAATCAAAAATTTAATCAATTTAACTGGTGAAATACTAGAGCTTCCTGAAGGTTATAAAGTGGCTATAGTGCCGGGCTCTGACACAGGAGCATTCGAGCTTTTAATGTGGTCACTTTTAGGAAAAAACGAGACGACTATGCTAGTGTGGGAGTCATTTGGTAACGATTGGGCAGAGGATGCTGTCAATCAATTAAAATTGGAGCGATGTAAAGTGGACAAAGCAGAGTATGGACATCTACCGGATCTTAATAAGGTTTCCAGTAGCTCAGATATTTGTTTTACATGGAATGGAACAACATCTGGCGTGCGGGTCCCCAACTCAAACTGGATTGAAAAAAGTGATGAAAGGTTAGTTCTCTGTGATGCCACTTCCGCTGTTTTTTCTCAGGAATTAGATTGGGAAAAGCTTGATGCGGTCTCTTTTTCTTGGCAAAAAGTCCTTGGTGGTGAAGGAGGCCATGGCGTAGTAGTCTTGAGTCCCAATGCCATAAAACGCCTTTCAACATTTCATCCTGAAAGACCCATGCCTAAAATATTTAGGCTTGTTAAAAATGGAAATTTGATAGAAGGAGTTTATGAAGGAGAAACGTTAAATACACCATCCATGTTTTGTGTAGCAGATGCCTTAGACAGCTTGATGTGGATGAAGGAGATTGGTGGATTGACTGAAACAATCCGAAGAAGTAATGAAAACTTTAATTGCTTGCAGGGTTGGGTAGATAAAACGCCTTGGATAGAAAATTTAGTAAGCGATCCAAGAAACCGTTCAAATACGTCAGTATGCTTAAAGTTTTCAGACGAGAGATTTATTTCGCTAATTCCAGACGAAAAAACTCGATTTGTTAAAGAATTTGTTGGGCTGCTAGAAGTGGAAAACGCTGCGTTTGATATAAAGGGTCACAGGAATGCTCCACCAGGTTTAAGGATTTGGTGTGGAGCAACAATTAATCTGGATGATATTCAAAAATTACTACCTTGGTTGGAGTACTGTTTCCACGAAATAATATCAAGCTACTAAGGGTTACCAACGATGGCAAAAAGGCATAGAGTATTAGTATCTGATAAGATATCACAGAGAGCATTAGAAACTCTTCAAAAAAATAATATCGATTTCGACTACATGCCAGACTGCGGAACAAGTAATAGCCTTAATGAGGTCATTGAACCTTACTCAGGACTAATAATCAGATCTGCTAGTAAAGTCTCAAGAGACGTTATTGATAGAGGAAAAAATTTGCAGGTGATTGGTAGAGCGGGTATAGGTGTGGATAATATTGATCTTAAAGCGGCATCCTCTAAAGGAATTGTGGTTATGAATACGCCTCATGGAAATGCAATAACTACGGCAGAACACACTCTGGCTATGATTTTCGCTTCTTCTCGGCAAATTCCCGCAGCAGACCATTCGACGCAACAAGGAAAGTGGGAAAAATCGAAGTTTATGGGACAAGAATTGACAGGGAAAACCTTGGGATTAATTGGTGTTGGGAATATTGGTTCAATTGTTGCGGATCGTGCTTTAGGGCTCAAACTTAAAGTTAAAGCTTATGATCCTTTTTTAACCGACGAAAAAGTACGGGGTCTCGGTATAGAAAGAGTAAAGACGCTCGAAAAGCTTGTAGCTGAAAGTGATATAATTTCATTACATGTACCAAAGACTGATAAGACCACCAATATCATAAATGGTTCTTTGATCAAAAAAATGAAAGGTACCGCAATACTAGTTAATTGTGCAAGAGGAGGTCTTGTAGATGAAAATGCACTTGCAAAAGCGCTGAAAGAAAAATCAATTGCTGGAGCTGCTTTTGATGTATTTGGCTCAGAGCCCGCAGTGGACAACGCTTTGTTTGGTCTAGAAAATGTTGTTTGCACACCACATCTTGGTGCCTCTACTTCAGAGGCTCAAGTAAAAGTTGCCGTGCAAGTTGCTGAACAGATATCAGATTATATAAAAGAAGGTGCAATAACAAATTCCATTAACTCACCCTCAATATCTGCTGCAGAAGCACCATTACTCAAACCTTGGGTCAAAGTATCCCATGTATTAGGTGGCTTTATAGGGCAGGTTATTGAAACAGGTCTACAGGAGATAAACATTGAATATGTTGGCTCAGTTGGCGAATTGAATACGCGCCCATTGACTTGCTCAATCGTAGCTTCGATCCTTAACCCAATTGTTGGTATTGGGTCTGTCAATCTTGTGTCATCTTTAATTTTTGCTCGTGAAAGAGGTATCGTAATTAGTGAGATAAAAAAAGACTCGCAGGGAGCTTTTGGATCGTATATTAGAATTTTGGTAAAGACCGAGATGGCCATTAGATCTGCAGCTGGGACGGTTTATTCTGACGGGCAGCCTAGATTTATTCAAATAAATGGAATTGATATGGATACAAAGCCACAGAAATTTATGCTTTATACATCAAACTTAGATACACCAGGTTTTATTGGCCGACTAGGAACGACGTTGGGCAAGATGAATTTAAACATTGCAACTTTTTCTCTAGGAAGAAAGGAAAAGGCTGGCTTAGCAATAGCTTTATTAGGGATTGATGAAAAAATTGACCCAAAGAATTTAAAGGAAATAAAGAGGCTAAAAGGTGTAAAAGAGGCAAAAACTTTGAGTTTTGAAATCTGATTAGATCAAGAAATGAGTAATTTAATAGTAATAGGCACACAGTGGGGCGATGAAGGAAAGGGAAAAATTGTAGATTTGCTTTCTTCAAAGGCAGATACCATAGTTAGATTTCAAGGGGGTCACAACGCTGGTCATACATTAGTTGTTGGTGATCAAGTATTCAAGCTTTCACTTTTGCCATCCGGGGTCATACGAGAAGATAAGATTGCAGTAATAGGGAACGGAGTGGTGTTAGATCCATGGAAATTACTGGAAGAGATTGAGCAATTAAACTCGAGGGGAATAAAGATTTGTAGTGACAGGTTATTAATTTCGGAAAACACGCCTCTTATACTACCCTTTCACAAAGAGCTAGATCTTTTGCGCGAACAGAAAGCGGGAAAAGAAAAAATAGGTACAACTGGGAGAGGAATCGGGCCAGCTTATGAAGATAAAGTTGGAAGGAGGGCATTGAGGACCGGTGATCTGAAAGACCCAAACCAAGTAAAAAGAAAATTAAATATTATTAAAGATCATCATAATATTTTGAGGGCAGGACTAGGCGCCACAGATATAGATGAAGAACAACTTTTTGATGAATTGATGATAGTAGGTAAAAAAATTAATACGTTCATTAAGCCAGTTTGGAAAATTCTTAACGAACAGATTAAAAAAAATAAAAATATTTTATTTGAAGGAGCGCAAGGTTCTATGCTCGATGTAGATTTTGGCACTTACCCATTTGTTACCTCTTCTTCAACAATTGCAGCAGCAGCAGCTATTGGAAGCGGTGTTGCTCATAATAAAATCAACTCTGTATTAGGAATAACTAAAGCATACACTACTCGGGTAGGAGAGGGTCCAATGCCTACCGAGCTTACTGATAGTATTGGACGTTATTTATCAGAAGAGGGAAATGAAAAAGGAACAGTTACAGGTAGAGACAGAAGATGTGGTTGGTTTGATGCACCTCTAGTTAGAAGAAGCTGTTTGCTTAATGGTGTTACTAGTCTTGCTCTCACAAAAATTGACGTTTTAGATAAGCTTGAAAAAATTAAGATTTGTGTTGGATATAGAATTGAAAAAGAAGATTACACGGATTTTCCTGTTTCCACTTTTTTATCCAGTAAAATGTCGCCAATATACGAGGAAATCGATGGTTGGAACACCAGTACGGTTGGATTAGAAAAAATTGATCAGATGCCTATAAAGGCAAGGGCCTATATTCAAAGGTTAGAGGAACTTTCTGAGACCGAGGTTTCGATAATCTCAACTGGGCCAGAAAGAAACCAAACTATTTTGATAAATGACCCATTTTAATTACAATTAATTATAAAGATGTCTTCATATAGATTAAAAAGATTATTCGCCCTTTTAGTTTTATTGCTTTGGTTACCTTTGTACATAGTGTTGGTTTTGAACTTGCTTACTTTTTTTGAAAGACCAAACTTATTTATAGAACTTTTGATATATATTATAGTAGGTGTGTTTTGGGCTTGGCCTTTCAAAGCTCTTTTTAAAGGAATAGGACAACCAAACAAAAAAAAATAACCCAATAAATGTGAAAGCGCGATACGTTTGCAATGTCCAAAAAAATGGAGAAAAGAATTGATTTAGGAGATGATGTAACGCTCGTAGGTGGTGCAGGATTTTCCCAAACTCTTCTTTCAAAAAGCCTAGCTCTTACCAATGATCTAGTAGCAGCCGATGGAGGAGCAAATTTTCTTCCAATGCATACAGTTCCGAAATATATAATAGGGGATTTAGATTCTATAAGGTCTCCGGATAAGTGGGTTGGAAAGGGAAGTGAATTAATTAAGATTGAAGATCAAGAGTCAACGGATTTTGATAAGTGCATATCACTTATTAATTCAAAAAAAATTATTGCGTTAGGCTTTATGGATGAAAGACAAGATCACTTTCTAGCTGTTTGCTCCTCACTGGTAAGATGTAATCGTCGTATTTTTGTGGTTGGAAAAAGAGATATTATTTTTCACCTACCGAATGAATTTACTATTAAACTTCCTATTAATTCTCGAGTTTCTTTGTTTCCTTTTAAAGAGATAAAAGCCGTTGAATCTGTAGGATTGAAGTACCCTGTTGAAAGTATTATTTTCTCTCCAGTAGGCACAATAGGGACTTCAAATGTTTCTACTAGAGAAAATATAAGCATATCCTACGATGGGTCAGGCATGCTTGGTATCTTTTCCAGCAGGCATCTGGATATTTTTTATAATTCGATGTAAGGTTAATCAACGAAGGTGGAGAATAAAATAAATTCTGGGAAGAAAATTGCAGCCACAAAATCTGTGGAATTTATAGATCCAAAGAAAATTATTGGGCTCGGTACTGGATCAACGGTAAATCACCTTATTAATAAAATTCATGAAACTTTTATTCTAAATGGTCAATCAATAACTGCAGTATCTACTTCAACAGAAACAACTGATCTCGCCTCCAGTCTTGGAATTAACATTATAGATCTGGATCAAGTTAACGAACTTAACGTCGTTATTGATGGAGCGGATGAAGTTGATCCTGAAAATAATTTAATTAAAGGGGGTGGTGGTGCTCTTTTGATGGAAAAAATTGTAGCGAGTTGTTCTAAGCAATTTATCATAATAGTTGACTCCTCAAAAATTGTTTCCAACTTAGGGAAGTTTCCCCTTCCAGTTGAAGTGGTTCAATTTGGTTCTGAAAGAATCAAAGCCGCTGTAGAGAGATTTTTAATTTCTCTAGGGTATCAAATGCCCAAAGTTACTTTCAGAAGAGCTGCGTCAAATAAATATGTGACTGATCAGCACAATTACATTCTTGATTTGCATCTAAATGAAATTCTAGACCCAAAGACGTTATCTCTAGGGTTGCTTCAAATTGTTGGAGTTGTTGAAGTTGGTTTATTTATAAATATGGCCTCTAAAATTATTATTGGTAGTGATGATGGAAGCTGTAGAGTAATTTAGGAGGCTTAAATGTATGATTTATTTGTAATCGGTGCAGGATCAGGGGGAGTTCGTTCAGCAAGACTAGCTGCCGCTGAGGGCTTTAGTGTTGGTATTGCTGAGTCCTCTCGCGTAGGTGGTACTTGCGTAATAAGAGGATGTGTTCCCAAAAAGCTAATGGTTCACGCCGCAGAGTTCAGCCAATATTTTAGCGATAGTGAAGGTTATGGATGGACTATTAAAGATGCACATTTTGATTGGCAGCGAATGGTGATAGCTAGAAACAACGAGGTAGACAGGCTAGAGGCAGCATATAAAAACAATTTGAAAAACTCTGGTGTTGAAATTTATGAAAACTGTGCAAAATTGAGAGGATTGAATGAGGTTGTGCTAGATAATCAGAAAGTTATAAAGGCAAAACATATTCTTTTAGCCACTGGTGGTAAACCTAAGAAACCAGAATTTCCGGGTGTCCAGTTTACAAAGTCATCTGATGATATTTTCATGATGTCAAGCTTGCCAGAAAAAGTCGTAATTTACGGTGCTGGTTATATAGCCTGTGAATTTGCTACAATTTTCAATGGATTGGGTGTCGATGTTACACTAGTTTACAGAGGCGAAAATTTATTAAGAGGGTTTGATTACGACATTCAACGCTTAGTGAGACAAGGATTAGAGGAAAAAGGTATTAAGGTGCTAGTTAATACTGTAATCAACGGAGTTACCAAATGTTCAAAAGGACTTTCAGTGGTTTTGAGCGACAAAAGCCAATTGGTTGTTACTGAAGTCGTATGTGCTGTGGGTAGAAAGCCAAATATTGAAAATCTTGGCCTCGAAAAGTTAGGGGTTAATCTGAAAAAAGGTGTGGTGTTGGTTGATGAGTATCAAAAGACTAATGTGTCAAATGTCTATGCTATAGGTGATGTCACTGACAGATTAAATTTAACGCCAGTAGCCATACGAGACGGTATTGCTTTTGTAGATACAGTTTTTAAAAACAAACCTACAGTGCCCGACCATCACTTGGTTCCAAAAGCCGTTTTCACTAAGCCTGAGGTTGGAACAGTTGGAATGTCGGAGTCAGAGGTAGTAAATGCAGGTAAAGGTTTTGTGGTTTTTAAGACCGAATTCAAACCAATGAAAAATCAATTATCAGGAAATCCACAAAAAACGCTCATGAAAATGCTAGTTGAAAAGAAGACCGATAAAATTCTCGGGATCCACATTGTTGGAGAGGGTGCTGCGGAACTTATACAAGTTGCTGCTGTAGCCGTTAAAATGGGAGCAACAAAAAAAGATTTTGATGCAACTTGTGCCGTGCATCCGACAGCTGCAGAAGAACTAGTTACTTTAAATTAACTATATACACTTGAAATTCTCAAATTAATGAGCATTTATACCACACAAGAGATTTTTACGTAGTAAAGGAATAGCAATGCCGAACGATGATAATGATAACCCTTGGGGTGGTGGAAATAATTCTGGAAATAAAAGCCCTTGGGGTAATAGTAACGGCAGTGGTGGTAAGGGACCTCGAGATGACAAACCTACATCGATCCCTGAAATAGACGATATGGTAAGGAAAGGTCAAGAAAGGCTAAAAGTTCTACTCGGAGGTGGTGGATCAGGTGGTAGGGGCGGTAGGGGCCAAAAATCCCCTGGAATTGGAAAAGGCTCCTACGGGTTAATTGGCCTAGCACTTGTTTTGTTTTGGGCATATGCTTCTTTCTACACTGTAAAGCCAGAGGAGAAGTCCATTGAGCTTTTATTAGGTGAATACTATAGAACAGGCGAGTCAGGACTTAACTTTGCCCCATGGCCATTCATAACACATGAGGTGCTAACCGTTACGAGAGAAAATACCGAGGATATCGGAGTTGGCAACAGATCATCTAACCAGGATGAAGGTTTGATGCTGACTGGAGATGAAAATATAGTAGATATTGATTTTTCAGTAGTATGGAATATTGCTGATCCAGCAAAATTTCTATTCAACTTGGCCCAACCACGCGAAACTATTCAAGCCGTTTCTGAATCGGCAATGCGAGAGGTGATTGCTAAATCGGAACTTGCCCCGATCCTAAACAGAGATAGGGCTGTAATCAGTGCAGAGGTTAGAACTTTGATACAAACCACTCTGGACAGTTATGACAGCGGAGTAAATATTGTACGTTTGAACTTTGATAAAGCTGATCCACCTGGCGAAGTTATAGACGCTTTCAGAGACGTACAAGCTGCGGAGCAAGAGAAGGATACATTGGAGAAACAAGCAGACGCTTACGCGAATCAGGCATTAGCGAAGGCTCGTGGGGAGGCAGCTCAATTAATTCAGGAGGCAGAAGGATATAAGGCTAGGGTAGTCAATGAAAGTGAAGGTGAGGCCGCAAGATTTGTTTCCGTTTACGAAGAGTATGTCAAGGCTAAAGATGTAACGAGAAAAAGATTGTATTTGGAGAGAATGGAGTCAATCATGCGTGATGTTGATAAAGTTATCTTAGATCAAAACGTTGGAGGGGAACAAGGAGTTGTTCCTTATCTTCCACTCAATCAACTCAGAGCAGGAGGAAATAACTAATGGCTTTACGGATTATATCAATTGTAGTAGCGCTCATAGCGTTCGTTACGTACTCCTCACTCTTTGTAGTTGACGAAAGGCAAAAAGCGCTTGTATTACAATTCGGACAAGTTGCTGATGTAAAAGAAGAACCTGGCTTAGCATTTAAACTACCATTTATACAACAAGTTGTGAGGTACGACGATAGAATACTGTCGCTCGACACTATGCCCCTCGAAGTTACACCGCTTGATGACAGAAGATTGGTGGTAGATGCTTTTGCAAGGTACAGAATTATCAACGTCGTCCAGTTCAGGCAAGCCGTAGGAACAGGGGGTATTGTTACGGCTGAAAGTCGCCTTGAAAGGATTTTGAATGCCGCCTTAAGAGAAGTGCTTGGATCTGTTACCTCTAATGCGGTTCTATCAACAGACAGGATAGAGCTAATGACAAGAATAACGGAAAGTGCAAAGATAGAATCGAAAGGTTTAGGTGTAGAAATAGTTGACGTTAGGATCAAACGAGCTGATCTGCCTACACAGAACTTAGCAGCCACTTTTAGAAGAATGCAAGCAGAGAGAGAAAGAATGGCAGCAGACGAGAGAGCGAGAGGTCAAGAGGCTGCTCAAATAGTTAGAGCGGAAGCTGACAGAAAGGCTGTTGAGACGGTGTCTGAAGCAAAGAAAGAAGCTGAAATAATAAGGGGTACTGCGGATGCCCTAACGACCAAAATTTTTGCAGATGCGTTTGGCAGAGATCCAGAATTCTACGCTTTTACCAGATCGTTGATAGCTTACGAACAATCAATGACAGGATCAAACACCACAATGGTCATAAGTCCTAACTCTGAATTCTTTGATTATATAAAGGAAAGTGAAAAAGAGTGATAGAAAAGGTGCTATTCGCTTTGGGATCAGTAATAGCATTTGAAGGGTTTTTTTTAGCAATTATACCAGAAAGGCTAAAAAAAACTTTGAGTCAAATTTCGATCATTCCTAATAAACAGCTTTCTCGGATTGGTTTAGTGATGATGGCTATTGGGATAATAATTATAGGTGTAACAGATATTTAGGGTGGAACTTACATGAACGTCTTGAGAAAAAATACTGCAGAAAAATTTTGCTCTTATGCTTTTTTACCAGTTTGGACTTTCTTATTTTTTATCTATGTCAGTGGTATATCTCACGGAAAGGGTATGCCGGGTAGTTTTAGTGATCTCGTTGAGAAATTAAGTCCTTCAGTTGTTAATATAACTACCAGCTCCACCGTTCCAAATAGGCAGGAACTAAACCCACAGCTCCCCCCCGGTTCGCCATTTGAAGATTTATTTAGAGACTTTATGGATAGAGAACAAAATGGTGCACCTAGAAGACAGCGAAGGGGCACCGCGCTGGGCTCAGGTTTTATTATCTCAGCTGACGGATTTGTTGTAACAAATAATCACGTTATTGAAAACGCTGATCAGATAGAAATTGAATTTTTTGACGGCCGATTAATGAAGGCAACAGTTGTTGGAACTGACCCTAAGACAGATATAGCACTCTTAAAAGTTAAGGCGAAAGATAAGCTTAAGTTTGTTAGGTTTGGAGATAGTAACGAGGCTAAAGTAGGTGACTGGGTTTTAGCTATAGGTAATCCCTTAGGTCAAGGGTTCTCTGTTTCTGCAGGTATCATCTCTGCGAGGGGAAGGGCTTTGAGTGGATCTTATGACGATTTCATACAGACCGATGCGGCAATAAATAGAGGAAACTCAGGAGGTCCACTTTTTAACATGGATGGTGAAGTTATTGGTGTAAACACTGCGATTCTTTCTCCGAATGGTGGGTCTATAGGTATAGGTTTCTCAATGTCATCGGCTGTAGTTGAGAAAGTAATAGACCAGCTTACGACTTTTGGTGAGACAAGAAGAGGTTGGTTAGGAGTTAGAATACAAGATGTTACTGAAGATGTTGCGGAAGCGCTTGGTATTGAAAAAACTGATGGTGCTTTAGTTACCGATGTCCCTAATGGACCTGCTAAAACTGGTGGTATAAAATCAGGAGATGTTATCATTGATTTTGACGGTAAGACAATAAAGGACACCAGAGAGCTCGTCAGGATAGTTGGGGACAGTCCTGTAGGTAAGCAAGTGTCAGTGAAGGTACTGAGGGATGGAAAGAAAGTGTCCTTATCCGTCAAGCTAGGTAGGTTAGAAGATAACATTGCATCAAGCCAACCATCGAGACAAAGGACAAAAAAAGTCGAGTTTGCAGGGATGACTTTGTCTAATTTAGACAGAGAAGTAGCTGAACAGTTTGGTATTGATCAAGATATAAAGGGCGTTGTTATAGTAGATGTAAAAGCAGGGTCTGTTGGCGAGGAGAAGGGGTTGAAAAAGGGAGACGTAATTATTCAAATAAACAGGATAAAGATCTCTTCCACAGATGAACTTTACAAACTTAACGAAGAGGCAAAAAAGTCAAACAAAACATCCATTCTTATGTTGATACTAAGAAACGGTATGAGAAGATTTATTGGTCTGCCAACTCAATAACGTGAGTTTATTTTATATTTGGAATAAGTTCCAGAAGTCTTGAGATGTCTCTTATATCATCGGCAATTAGGTGAGAGACTTCGTTTTCCCTTTGTAGCTGTCCACTTACTAATAAAAACGAAGAGAATACAACTTGATCCCTAAACTTCCTGTAAACACTGTTCCAACAAATTATATTTGAGGTCCCTGTTTCATCCTCTAATGTTAGAAACACTGTCCCTTTAGCTGTTGAGGGCATCTGTTTAACAATTACAAACCCTGCAACTGCTGCAAAAGAGTTATTCTCTAAAGTACATAATTCAGCACAAGTCAAGATTGCGTCTTTTTTTTGAGCATTTTTCATGAGAACAAAAATAGAACATTTTTTTTGTTATTAATAGATTAAATTTAAGATTGTATAATTAAAAAAATAATATTAAGTTCCTTCCCAATGGTTAAAATTACTTATATAGAGTTCAATGGAACCGAACACGTTGTCGATGTAGAAGATGGGCTAACAGTGATGGAGGGTGCTCGTGACAACGATATTCCAGGCATTGAAGCAGATTGTGGAGGAG
>CABZEG010000043.1 GCA_902524655.1 uncultured Alphaproteobacteria bacterium
AAGCCAAAAAAGGGAACAGTATCAATATATTTCCCTGCCAAAAATGAAACGTCAAAATTAAATTTTTATATAAATGGGCCATTTATCACGGATTTAGCAAGGTCAAGCATCAAAACCAATCGCGTAAATAAAAGTATTTTTAAAGCCCTAGGAAATATTTTATCAAAAGCACTTTTTACGATAAAAGATCTTGGGTTCTTAGACCAAAAATTTTTACAAATCCTGCCACTTGAAAGGGACGATCTGGAAGGAGAATATGAAATTATAAGGTTAAAAATATTAGAAATTTTCTCTAAAAACTCTCTTCTACCTACTGATGATGGAGATTTTGTAAAAGCAAGTGAAGCTTTGATAGCAAACGTACAAGTAAAAAGCCTTTTTACGAAATCAGACTTGCAATTTATTTATCCAAGAGGCTATGCCCTTAGCTGGGCGTCTAATTCCCAAAGCCCCAATGATCGAATAGAAAACTTTTTTATGGATTTAAGTGTTCCTCAATTTGATTATAAAATTTTCCTAAAAACTTTATCTGAAAAAAGTATGCTTGATGTAAAGGCTTATCCCGAGGACTGGGAAAAAACAAAACAAACCTCCAAAACAAACTTCGAAAAGAATATTTTCATGCAATGGCTCTCAAACAAAAGCAACGAGTGGCATCAAAAACTATATGCCTTTCTTAATGACTATCTAAAAGGTAGTCATTATTTTTATGACTTTTCCACTTATAAACATATAAGTTTTATTAAATCTCATCTGATCAAGTTAAGAGATAAAAAATATTTAAGCCTAAATTATCACTCAATGGAATCTGGCTATACAGAAACTAACTCCGTTTTCTTTTACAGTAGTTCAGCAGATAGCGCCGGCCTAAATATCGTTGAGCCTAAAATTTTCGAAAAGGGCTCCAAAGAAAGCAGACGAAAAGCTAGAGAATTTTTAGAGGGTCTTGGCGTATTGGAATATGATAAAGTTGAAGCATTAAGGCTGTTTTTAGATAAAAATTATGGGGAGGAAAATAATTGGAACCCTAATAAAGAACATATAAAAATTATTCTACAAAACTTTAGAGAAGATAAAGAAAAAGTGGCTGAGCTTTGTGCTAATTATAAAATTTTTATTGCGAAAGGTTCAGATGGAGATAATTATCATGTTGCAGGCCGTAAGTGTATAATTGATGAACCTTTACAAAAAACATATTTAAAAACGCTTTATTCCAAAAATCCTGATTGTTATACCATCGATTACGATTATTACAATCAATTCAATAAAAGAGAAAAAGACCTATTTATAGAGCTTGCTATTGCTTGCGGCGCTAAAAATGAATTGAAGATTATGAGAGATTATATTCGTCGAGCTAGTAACCCAAATTGGCATGAATTGAAGCGCGGTTGGGCAAGACGGACCCATCATGAAATTAATTACGACTATGATATCAAGGAACTAGATGACGCGTTTACAAATGGGTTAAATTTTGAAACTGGTATTTTGGTATGGAAAACAATGGAGGCATCAAGCAAAGCTGTTTTGTATGCAACGTATCGACCAAATGCCTCAGAAAATACTCGTCGCGCAAGTTCAGCGTTGGTCGAAAAATTAAAAGTTAACAAATGGGTGCCAACAAAGGCGGGTGAACTCGTATTGCCAAGAGAAGCAACACCTAAAAACCTACACAAATCATGCGACCTTAATCCGGAATGGCTTTGGCTTAAAGAAATAGAGTTTGGACTTCAAGGTGAGAAAGAAAAGATAGTCAAAGAACAACAGGAAAAGGTTTTGAGAGAACTAGGCGTGACCGCATCTGATTTAAAGCTAGCACAGCAAATTAGCAAACATCCTTCATTAAAGAAAAAGATTAATAGTGTTATACTAGAAAAAGATTTTCAAAACGACCTAGGCATAGACCCAGGTGAAATTAAAAACTCTAGCTTAAGGAAAAAAAGAGTGTCTGAAGAAGCTGAGGAGGCACCAGATGATTTTTTTGAAAAAAAAGAAAGGTCTATTCCTTCAAGCATAAATCTATTGACGAAAGAGAGCGCAGGACAATATTTAGTTAACGAGTATATGAATGACCAAGGTCAGCTACTTTGCCAAGCCTGCAACAAGCAAGTTCCTTTTAATCTAAATGATGGCTCCCCTTATTTCGAAAGAGTAAAATTTGTAAGCAATTTAAAAAAACTTTATCGCTATAATTTTCTGTGTCTTTGTCCAAACCACTCTGCAATGTTTAGATATGCAAAAAAATTGCATAATAATGAATTAATCCGTTTAGTCTGTAATATGTCAACTGAATATCCGGTAATTGAATTAGAGATGGGTCAAGTGTTACAAAAAGTTCATTTTACGAAAAAACACATTCAAGATCTTCAAATCATACTTAAGTCAGAGGGACACATATAAAAATGATAACCTGATCATAGGCACAATCAAAAGGAAAGGTAATGCAGTTTAATATAGGCCAGACATGTTTGGTTAAGGCTACTGGAAAAAAAGTAGCAATATTGGAGATTAGCGAGGGCACTTCACAGAGTTCTTACACAGTATTTGAAGATCAAGAGAGAAAGACCTACTTTGAAGAACAACTAACAGCAGTTTCAGATAATTCTGAAACAAAAGAAAAAGATGCAAGTTTTTTAAAAGCGCGTTTAACCAGCTACAATATTCTGTCCCCTTCACTTACGAACTTATTTTCTCTTAAATCAGGAAAAATACAGTTTGTTCCTTATCAATACAGACCTGTTCTGAAACTTCTTAAATCAGATAATATGCGTATGCTAATTGCAGACGAAGTAGGCGTTGGAAAAACAATAGAGACAGGGCTCATAATTAAGGAGCTTCAAGCAAGACAACAAATTGAAACCATTTTAGTGCTATGCCCAAAGCCTTTAGTTACCGAAAAAAAGTGGTATCACGAAATGAAACGGTTCGATGAGGATTTTGATGAAATCGATGGGAAAAGTTTTAGACACATTATCAATGAAGCGCATTTGGATGGAGAATGGCCAGAAAAATATTCCAAATGTATCATTCCTTTCTCTCTTTTTGATTCTAATAACATTCTTGGTAGATCATCATCAAAAAAGACCATAGCTCAAAAAGGCTTACTTGATCTGAACCCTCCCCCAAAATTTGATTTGGTCATTGTTGATGAAGCGCATAATGCAAGAAATTCTGATAGTATAACGAATGCAGCTGTCAGATTTTTTTGCGATAATTCTGAGGCAGTCATTTTTCTCACAGCGACACCAATTCAACTCGGCAACTCAGATCTTTTTGTTTTACTCAATATGTTAAGACCAGATTTAATTGCAGACGAAGAGACATTTAATGAGATGAGCGAACCGAACCAATATATAAATGAAACGATAACAATTTGTAGAAATAATGATTCAAATTGGCAAAAGCGTGCCAGTGAAGAATTAGACAAAATCTCATCAACAAATTGGGGAAGGCGTTTTTTATGGGGATCCCCTTCATTTCAAAGCGTTAAAAATATCCTTGGCGGAATAAAAATTTCAGATAAAGACAGGATAAATCTTATTACGACCCTTGAGACCTTGTATACTTTCTATAGTCTGATTAATAGAACACGTAGAAGAGATATTGAAAATGAATTTCTTTGCATAAGAGCTCCTAAAACCGTAGCAGTTGAATTCACTCCAAACCAAAAAGAATTATATGATAGAATACTTCGAATAGTGGAAAAAACATACCGCTCCACCAGCTCAAACGTAAATCCAAAATTTTTGATGACTATGATCCAAAGACAAGCATCTAGCTGTTTGTTTGGATTAAGACCTTTTATTTCAGATAGGTTTGATCAGACGCTTTTGGAACTTGATTTGGCAGCTGAATTCGAGGGATTAGATATAGATTCTGGAGACTTGTTCAATGAAATGCAAAACGAAATGGATGAAATACGCGGCTTTATGGATCAATTAGAGCAAAGAGATCCTAAACTTGATGAGCTAAAAAAGATATTGTTCGAAAAAAATAATCAAAAAAAGAATAAGGTCTTATTGTTTAGTTTTTTTATCCATACTCTCAATTATCTTTATAACAATCTAAAGGAAACTGGTCTAAGAATAGGACTTATTCATGGTAATGTTAAAGACGAGGAGCGCAGAGCTCAAAAATCGAAATTTGCGTTACCAAAAGAAAATAAAGAGGCATATGATGTATTGCTTTCATCTGAAATTGGATGTGAGGGACTAGACTTTCAGTTCTGTGACATGCTTATCAATTATGACATACCTTGGAATCCGATGAAGATTGAACAACGAATTGGTAGAATAGACCGATATGGCCAAGAAAGTGAAAAAATAGCAATAGTTAACTTTGTTACGCCTGGAACTATAGACTACGAAATCTATAATAGATGTCTATTGAGAATAGGTATATTTAATAGATCTATTGGTTCTAGTGAAGAAATACTTGGTGCAATAACAGAAAATATTAGCAGCATATCTAGTGATTTTTCTCTTTCTGATGAAGATAAGTTAGACAAACTACAGCAATTATCAGATAATAAGCTACGTGCCATTAATGAGCTAGAAGCTTTGGAGAACGAGCAAGGAGAGCTTCACGGTCTAAGCTTACCATCAAAAGACTGGGAACAAGAGTTAAAAAATGCTCAATCATTATGGCTTTCTCCACGTTTAATAAGACATACACTCAACTATTTTCTAAGAGAACACTTAGAACAAGAAAACGAACCTTTGACTGGCAGCAGCGACATATATAGCCTTCGATTGAGCCGTGAAGCGAAACTAAAAATTAGAGAAAAATTTAGTAAACTCAGTAAAAAGAATAATCCCGCACTACTTAACTTTTTCAGATGGCTTGAGGGAGATGAACAAACTATGAAAATAGCATTTTCTGCGGAAAAATTGTCGCCTGAAGAAAACGTAACTTTTATAAATGTATTACATCCACTTTTACGTGAAGCTGCAAATTATTTCAAAAATGCACCAAGTTTTATTGTTCATTTAAAAGTAAAGGATGTAGACGTTCCCAAGGGACGTCATCCTTTTGCACTTTTCAGTTGGAATAAAATGGGCTCAAGTACCGATTGGGTTATTACTTCAATCGCTGCAGACTCTAAAATCAGAGAAAACTTACTCGACTTACTAGCTATTTCATCTGATGAAGAAAATAGTGAAGACTTAAAAGTAAATGAAGAAAAAATGTTAACTGATCTCCATTATACTATATGGGAAACCCAGAAAAAAGTGTTTGTAGAAAAAAGTAAGGCATTAATAAATTTTAAATTACAGTCGATGAAATCAAGCTTCGAGACCAGATCAAATAGATTGAAGTCTTTAATTGCAAATGCAAACGATGAGAAAATTAAACGCATGCGAATTGGAGAATTAGAGCGTGGCCGTATAAATTTTGAAAGAAAGCAAATGGACTTTGATTCACAAATTCAAAAGGTCGACATAATACATAGCATTATAGCAAGAGGAACCATAACCGTAAGATGAGAGACAAAGGGGTAATTGACTATATTTACAGACATAATCGGCCAATGGTTGAGGCTATGGAAAGACATCAGGGAATTAGAGATCTGGTTTCCGGCATTTACCCTGATAAGGCTCATTTTATTTATGAGTTACTGCAAAATGCTGAAGACGCAGAAGCTTCGGAAGCAAGTTTTCGTTTAAAAAATGAGAAACTTATATTTTTACATAATGGGAGACCTTTCAATGATGAAGATATCGAAGGCATTTGTACTATTGGTTCATCCACTAAAAAAGACGATCAGTCAACTATAGGTAAGTTTGGAGTAGGGTTTAAATCTGTTTTTCTTTATTCGAAGACACCCAAAATATGGTCTAGAGATTTTTCTTTTAAAATTTCTGATCTAATTTTACCTGAGAAAATTAGCCCTTTAAAAGATAATCTAGATACTTTATTTGAGTTTGAATTTAATTCGGAGGAGAAATCTGCCGAAAGTGCATACAGGGAAGTTGATGAAAGCTTAAGAGAGCTCTCAGGACACACTATTTTATTTCTAAAAAATATTAAAAAAATCAATATTCATATCGAAGAAAGTAGTGAGCCATATATAACAGAAATCCTTTGTGAAGCTGAAGATGATAATATAAAGCAATTGACCTCCACATTAGCTGATGGGGAGAAAATTACATCAAAATACTTGGTATTTTCAAGCCCGACAAAGAATATTCCGGAGCAGGAATTAAGTGTTGCTTTTTTTGTAAATAGTGATGCGCATCGCACGCAACAGCTTCGAACTAAGTCATCATTTAAAACACTTTTGTTCGAAAAACCGAAGGTTGGTATAGTTTCAGTTTATTTTCCTCTGGCTAAGGAAACGTCAAATTTAAATTTTTTTATTAATGGCCCCTTTATAACGGATATGGCCCGATCCAGCTTAAAAATTAATGACCCATTCAATAATCAGCTGTTTATAGAACTTAGAACATTAATTCAGTTGAGTTTTCAGAAAATGAAAGAGAAAAATTTAATAACTAGAGAGCTATTAGAACTATTACCAAACTCAATGGATAATACTCAGCAAATTTATGAGGAAATCAGATTATCAATATTAGAGATGTTTAAGGATAATGAGTTTCTGTTAACAGATTGTAAGCAATATGTGAAAAGTCATTCTTGCAGAACAGCAAGTCTTGAAATAAGGGATTTGATATCCTCTGAAGACTTGACTCATATTGAAAAATCAAAACTTTTTTGGGCAATGCCAGCAGCTATAGATTCACGACTTAGTGTTTTTTATAAAGACTTAGATATCGATGAGTTTGATGAAAATACATTGTTCTCATTTATTGATACAGAAAGCAATAACATGCTGAATATTGATGGCACTCAAATAGATAGCTGGCCACCTAAATCTAGAACTGACGTTTTAGGAGAAGGTCAGTTCATATCAATGCTACACCAAAAACCTACTCAGTGGCTTCAACACTTTTACTCTTTCATTTTAAAGAAACAATCGCTGATAAAGAGAAGTTTTCCATCTTATAGAGAGTGGCTGGTGATTAAAATGGCTAATGGAACAATTTGCAGAGCCGAAAGCAGCTCACAACATGACATATATTTCCCATCGGATCAAAGTAAAGCCCGTCAAATTGATCCCTCACTATTGATAACCAATAATAATAGCGAATTAGATATAATAAGAAATTCACTATTATTTTTAGGCGTCAAAGACTGGGATGACAGTGAAAAAATTCTTGTGATTTTGAACAGGAGATATAAGCCTCCTTATGAGCAAAAAATAACAGACATGAAAGAGTTTATTTCTTTTTTTAAAGCAAACCCAGAAAAAGTAAAAGTTTTTAAAGACTTTCCAATATTTCATGTTGGCAGCGGAAATTTTGTCGAAGCTGACCGCATTTTTTTAGATGAGCCATTTATCAAAACATCATTGGAACAAATGTTTAATTCTTTTGATAGGCGAGAATTATTTCCGCTTAACTATGACCAAAATTTTTTTCAACGCTTAAGAGTAGAGAAAAAAGACCTTTCTCAGTTTGCTGAAGAGCTTGGAGCGGTGACTTCATTACAAATAAATAAGAGTGATTACATCAGAGATGAACATCCTAAAAAGAACGACTTGATAGTTGACTCTTTGAAAGGTGCGAGAATGACTGAACATACAAAGGGTCAAGACTTCTTTATATCATTTAGTGACCAAATATTTAAAAAAATAAGTAAAGAAACTTCCCTAATGATTTGGGATTGTTTAATAGAAAACTTTGAAGAAGAGCACTTAAAATGCTGGTATCAAGCAAATAAAACTGCGAGAATTAGAGAACAAAACTCCACGCTATACTTTAGTCTGACGCAAAATAATTGGTTATTCACTAAATCTGGAGAACTAGTTAAACCGGCCCTCGCATCAGCAGAAAATCTGGCCCCAGAGTATAAATTGAACCCAGATTGGACTTGGCTAAAAGCGATTGAATTTGATACTAATTCTGATGCTCGCACCTTTCGCTCCGCTGAGCGGCAAAAAATTCTTGATGAATTAGGGATTAATGAGACGCTTATTAAAAAAACTAGAGAAATGACAACCATTTTTTCTTCAGACGAGCTTGATCAAATGATCTCCGATCGTAGGAAAAAAATTAATAATTCTTCAATCGAGGTATCAAAAATAAAAAATCCTGAATTACGATCTGCAAGAGTTATAGATGAGGCTAAGTCAGCCCCTTCTAGGGTCTCCGAACTTGTCGAGAGAACTATTGCTGACTCGAATGAACAAAAAACCAGAAATTTGGCTAGAGAATATTTGAAGCAGGAGTATGAACGAGATGGGTCTCATTACTGCCAGATATGTAATTGTCCGGTACCATTTAAACTTAATGATGGTAAACCATATTTTGAAGCTCAACGTTTTATAAAGTCTAAACAAAAACATATTCGATTTAACTATTTATCTCTTTGTGCTAACCATGCTGCTATGTTTCACCATACTTTGTTGGACGATTATGAGGACATTAAAGAGAGAATAAAAAACGTCAAAAAAAATGAAAATTTTATAGTAATTAAAATGGCGCAAAAAGATCGGAGGATTTATTTCACATCAAAACACATGCTCGATATAAAAGCGATACTCGATGATAATTAAAATTAATTTTCATTTATAACTTCATCTAGGATCATTTTAAAATGTTTTGCTATAGTTTCTGCAAGTTTTACTGGCACGGCATTGCCTATTTGCGTGTATTTAGGTAATTCTCGTTCAAAGATACCTTCTTTTGGATTTCCAGCTCGTCTTAAACCTCCAGTAGTACGCTTTCCACAAAATTGATACCAATCGGGAAATGTCTGAATACGTGCACATTCTCGAACCGTCAGAGAGCGTGGTTGAGCAAAATGAACATAGTCATCAGGTAAAGAAGTGATTGTAAAGTTCGGCCTACTATTACCCCATCGTTCTTTCAAAATTCGCTGAGAAAACTTTTTTGTTTGTTTATTTTTTGGGATTTCGCCATTAGATTTTAGCATCCATAAAAATTTTTCTACAATATCCAGTCGATGTTTACTGTATTCATGGTCAGTTAGGTTTTGGTTTGTATTCTCCTTATCACCATGAGTAACTCTGAATTTTAACTGAGCTTTATTAGGTTGTTTGGGATAAACTTTTGTCTCGAATTTTCCTTTTGGGTACTTACCGGTAGTTAAGTTTTTCATAATCTTTTCATCAACTAAGTCTCCTAAAACGTCAATTAAATCGGGTGGAGGTTCTACCTGAGAAGCAGGGAAAAAACCTGCTTCAATAGCAGATGACGAAAGAGTGTATTTCTTTTTTAAAAAATGAGACTTTTCAACTATATCACCTCTGACCCCAACAATAAAAACCCTTGGTCTATTTTGAGGAACTCCATAGTCTTTCACGAAAATTAAATCCCACTTTATTTGATAGCCAGGAATCTTTTTAAACGCGGTTAAAACATCATCCCAAATTTTTCTTTCTCCTCCTTGGACCCATTTTGCATTTAAAAGCCCTCTAACATTTTCAAAAAGAAAAATCCTAGGTCTGAGAGTTTTAATAAAAAAGCACATTTTGTCATATAAATGATTTGAAGGTATTTTTTCTTTATCGACAAGGTAATGCCTTCTATGCCCGATACCTGAATATCCCTGACAAGGAGGGCCTCCAGTGACAACATCTAAAGAGGATCCAACTTTATCTTTATATGAAAAATTTATTTGTTTTATGCCTGATAAATTATGCTTGAGCTTATTCAAATCGCTTAAAGAAAAATCCTCCGCGTTACGTGAATGTAAATATTTTAGATTACTAAATTTCTCACCATCGAATTCATGGTGTCGATTTAAGAGATAAGTGTCGAGTGCGTCTTTATTCAGCTCATTAACAAAAACCGGTCGGAACCCTGCTTGCTCAAATCCTAAAGACAGGCCGCCACACCCCGCAAACAAATCTGCTATACTATAAAACCGATTTCTCATATCTTTCCAACTCTCATTTTATACTTTAATGAACTTTTGAATAATCTTTGTAAAATCAAAAAAACTAAAAGATTTATTTTTAAAGTATTTTAAGCGAAGTTGACGATCTTTTTTACTATTTTGCAGTCTATTAATTTCTTCTGAGATAGCATTGCCATGACAAATCAACATAATATTTTTTTCATAAAGTCTGTTGATGATAGGGTCACTGATATTACAAAGCTTCATATTCGATACCTCAAGACCATTTCCAGTAAAGATGAATTTTTGTTTGCCAATCGTGAGTTGCTCTGAAGCTAGCTTTATTCGATCATTGCTACTCATTTGGCATGCTAGTGCTAGTTCAATATCTTTATCACTGTTATCAACCACGGCAGGAAAGACAAAATTTACTTCTACATTTTCCTTTGATCTATACTTTTCACGAAAATCTATCCCCAGCCTAAATTCCAGTTTTTCAAGAATGCATCTCACTGTTTCCTGAATTGCTAATCCTGCATTTGATTTTTGAGATTGTCCAAAAGACTCATTTGCAATTTTTGCTAAAATTAAACATATCCGCTCGCCAAGTAGCCCATGGTAATTTTTTGAATTAAGAGTATCTATAACAACACTTAAATTAGGGCAATCGCCGAGATCGGCCAGCCGAAGCACCTGAAGAAAGTCAAAATTTAATCGATTTAAATTTCTCGCATTTATTGTATAGAGGGCAGAGATATATTGGTTTACGCTATCATCCAACATTCGAATGTCTTTATCTAAAAAGTTTTTGCGAGCATTTAGTTTCTCTAAAAAGGAAGACTCCTCATTTAATTTCCTCAGTTTTTTTAATAAGCCGTTGCTATCCTGTATCTCAGGTTTCAATGAGCTATATATTTTAATAGCTTCATCAAGCCAATTTTCTTCTGATAACTTATCTATGTCAATCAAATGCTCTTCAGGCTTTCTCTATCAAATTTTTAAAGTTTTTTATTTGATCTACCATAGAGTCAAATTCGTCTTGATCTAAAGTATGTGTTAACAACTGCGAAAATACGCACAGACTGCTTGTTTCTTTGTTATCAATAATGCCAACAGCGAGACCCAAATCGAAAGCCTGAACCAATAACTTTTTTATATTTTCATGATTTTTTTCAACATCCAATGAGGTATAAAACATTATAGCTTCTTTATTTTTTTGTTTTCTTGGATTACAAGTTATGCTCAAGCTGTTCGAACAAATCAGTTTATAAAATCCAGTTTCCCTATCCTTGGCTAATTCAATCTTTTGATTGCCTATAAATTTTGCAAGAGCTAATACATAATACGGTGCTCTCTCCGTTCTTTGGAAAGCTTTTTGCTGACGGAAATTATAGGTGACTGTTTCAGTCAATAACTGAGGATTAGTAGTGCTTCCAGAAACCTGAAACAAAGTCTCTTTTCCCCTTTCTAAGCGATCCGCTAACTTTAAGAGTAATTTAAATTGGTCAAAATTGGATTTCCAATGCGATTTTATCCGAGAAAAACCCTCGAAGGCAGAAGAAACCTGAAAGATCATTATGCCAATCAAAGATGATACTGTCTTATTTTCCATTAATGATCTTACTTCTGTATTAGTTGGGTAAAGCAGCAAGTAAAGCGCTGCTCTCCGACCAATATTTCTACTATCATCAAATTCTGGGAGATCAATTTCTGTATCAAGAATCTGTCTAACAGTTTCTGCCCAAACCTTGAAATCTTCTAGTGTCTTTTTATCTTCTTCGACTGCAAACACTTCTTTTTCTATTGAGGCAAGCAAATCATACTTACTGAAGGCTTGTTCCTCTTTATGTTTAAATATCATTTTTGCTGTGATCACCCAAATCAAAAAATCAATATTCTCAGGTTCAGCATCACAGATATTTAAAATGAGCATTATCAATCGTTCGATGGGGTCTTGCTGAGGGTCCTTCGAACTCTCAGAAAATAACTTTTCAATTCTTCTAAACTCCGCGTCAGCGAAAGGCACAGAATTTGATAATGTTTTTTATCTTGGACTAGAAAACTCT
>CABZEG010000044.1 GCA_902524655.1 uncultured Alphaproteobacteria bacterium
AATGAATTTTTTTCTGAATAGTTCTGTGTAATTTTCTTCGGCTATAGTCTATTTCGACTTCTATTTCTTTTATGTTTGAGAGAAATAACAAGGTCGTCTTTGACAATTCATTTAGACTATTCTCAATCTCTTCAAATGCTACATCCTTTTTTTTATTTGGATTATTAAAAGGAAATTCAAAAAGTGTGGATTTTTCTAAATTTGGCTTTGCAGGTATTTCTTGAGGGAGAATTAAATCTGTAATTTTAAAATTGTATTCGTCTGACCATATTTTAGGAGCTTCGGTATATGTAAAAACAGATTTAAACCCAATCCCAAATTTGCCTATAGCTGTTTCGTCGGTAGTTTTCGAGGAGTCTCCAATAGTGCAAATTGATCTTAAATCTCTATCAGTAAAATTTCGTCCATCATGACTAAAAAATAGCCTGCCAGATAATAAATTGAATCTTACTTTTGACGCTTTTGTATCTTCAGCATTTTGTAACAGCTCATAAATAAAATGAGCTGTATCAGGATACAAATCTTCCAAGGATCTTCTAATCCCAGGGTGCCTTTTAAACGTTTCAATATCTTGAATGTTTTCTTTGTAAAGCTCATTCACAACATTCATTTTTCGCTCTTCTAAGATTTGGTTATTAATTTAGTTTAACGAATTTATTAGGGATTAAAAAATAATTTTATTGTTTATATATTTAAATCAAAAATGATAGTTGCGTGATCAGATAATACCGAGTTTTTAATGTCTTCTATATGAAATGATTTTTTATTTGATCGAAAATAAGGTGATCCAAATATGTGATCTATATGGAGATAATTCTTTCTTGGCGTAATAAATGTAGAGTGCACTGTATGAGATGTTGGGAGTTTGAAATGCTCATGATAAATACTTGTTAAATCGAATGGCTTCAACATATCCACTAAAGTGAAAAAGCTTTCTTTAAAACAGTTAGGACCAAAGTTCCAATCCCCAATCACTAGTGATGGATCGCTAAACAATCCGGAGTAATGACGAATAGCTGACCACTCAAGACATTCATCACCTTTAACCCCTTTAAATCGGCCTTGCTTGCAGGCAAAGTAAAAATTCCAGACAGCTAACATATTAAATGAAATATTTTTGCCCTTTATATTCAAAGGAATGAAAATCTCCATATCTTCGTCTCGCGGCAATGGCTCAATTAAATAATCATTAAAGGTTAAAATACCTAAGCCTTTAGGTTTGGAATTGGTATGATTGTTAGTGACCCAAATGAAATCATTGGGATTTAGGGTTTCTATATTGTGTTCTTTCAATTCAGGTAAAACAGCCAGATCACATTTAAAGCTTTTGAAATAGTTTATCTGCTCACTTTTATTAATTCCATTGTTAGTATTCCAAAGTAAAATCCTCATTGTGTGGGGCTATATCTAATCGTAATAAGGTCCCAAGACGATCTAGTGCCAATCCTAATTGGTAATACGGTAGTGCCGGCTCCAGCTGTAGTGAATACTGTTCGTTTTTTATCTATATATAGACCGCAAGTTGCCTCTTGCGGAGCATCACTTGGAACCCAAAGGGCTCCTATGAATGGGAGCCTAATCTGTCCGCAGTGTGTATGCGCCGCGAGTATCAAGCCGTACATATTCTGATGGAAGGCACCAGCTGGATCATGTGTAACCGTAAGTTTCATTGCAATCATGCAATCTACGGGGAAGTCTGTGTATTGAAACATTTTTGTGAAAAAGTCTCCCAAACCTCTTATGCATACGTTTTCACCACGAATGTTTACTTGAGTTGTTTCATTATTTAGAATATGAGCTTTTTCTTCTCTAAAAGAGTTGATCCATGCTTCTGGGTTTGACCAACTTTCATAATTTCCTAAGACAAATATTTTTTTATGTTTCTCATTTTTAGTAAGCAATTTCACAATTTTTGAGCGATGCTCTTCCATATTAGCAATAGTCTCAGGTGAGCCGGTATAGTCTCCGGCAAAAACAATCAAGTCAGGATTTTGTTTTTCGATATTCTTAAGCATTTTTGATATTTTATTGTACTCTTTTTGAGTATCAAAAATATGAATATCGCCAACAAGAGCAACTTTTAGTATTTTATCTTTTTTTATAAATTTATCCTCGATAGGGATATTCTCTATATTCATAGATATCTGTAAATTTTGATAAAACCAAAAAAAACAGCCAACAATGATCAATATAAAGATAGTAAGAGTTAATCTGATAGTGAACCACATTTTAAAAGTTTCTCTTGTTACAAAGTGTTGGGAATACTTTAACATCTCTCGGTCACTAGCGATTATTAAATTAATTTTGAGGTAGAATATGTTCTATAAAAAGTCTATAAGTTTATGAGGCATTTAAATACCAAATTGTACGCCTCGGAATGGTTCCCAAAGTACTAAAGCGGAGAAAATCATGGAAAAAAAACAGGATGACGCGAGACAGTTGATGTTTCTTGAGCCAGTAAGCAAAGATACCGATATTGAGCAGTTAGTTGAGAGGCTCATCACGAAGCTTGAAAGTTTGGGCTTTAACATTATTGGCAAAGATAAGGAGCAAGGAGATGAAAATTAAGTGGATGGAGTTAACTAAAGATGATCCCATTTTTAGGTAAGATTTTATAATATCAAATCAAAGTTATAAGCATTCAGAAAACCAAAAGAGTAATACCAAACTCAAAAAGAAAAAAGTTAAAAAGAATTTAGCTAAAAAAAGCATGAAAAATAAAAAAAAAGAGGGAACTAAACGCCCCTCTTTAATTTCAACTAGTGGGTTGTTTCTTCTTCTGGGTGATTGCCTCTGGAGTACAAAACCTCTACGTACATAGTTTTCTTTTCTTCTACGAACTTAGATTTCCACACTAGTTCTATCCCCTTATATTCTACAAGATCATACCAGATTTCGTATGTATTATATTTCTCTATCTGGCCTTTAATAATGCTAAAGATGTCGTTTAGGGCCTCATTCTTCCCAATAATATTTTTTGATAGGGACAGTAAATCTTCCTTGGAATAGAACGTATCCAATACTGCTGGGGCAAAATATATATCTACCCTAACTCCAGAGATCTCATAATCAGCCAGAGCGTAGGAAAAAATATTGATGTTATTCATTTTAATCTCCTTAAAAATCAGTGAACAAAGTGCGTAAAAGAACAAGACAATTGCTCGTCTGCGTGCTTACAAATTGATTTTTAAGTGTGTAAAAACGATACACTTTTTGGGTCTGCTTTTCAATAGAAAATTATGCTTAAAAAACCTCTTTTCAAAATTTTTGGAGTACTATTTGCAAAAATGCGCTTGACTGTTTCGTTTTATTACATTAAATAATGTCAATAACATTAAACAATGTAAATGTAATGGATCAAAAAATTAATAAATCTTGGGAGGGATCAACAGAACAATTTGTTGATATGGCTAAAGCTTATGCTTATGCAAAGAATCTCATATCATACGAGCAGGAGCCTAATGTCAGGCTTGTCAGAGATTATGTTTCGAGAGGCATAGTATCAAAGCCTCGAAAAGAAGGTAAGGAAGTAATATTTGGCTATAGACAGCTTGTTGAGTTTCTGGCTTGTCGGGCCCTTATCAATGATGGTTGGCCACTTAAAAAGATCGCCAGCGATTTTCAAAAATCAACCATAGAAGAGATAAAACTTATTGTACCCGGAGAAACGCAAGAAAATGACTCTACTAAGCTAATTAGGAAATTTACCAATAAGTCTACGCAGTATAATGAAGTAGAAATAGAGCCACTGGCATCTAAAGAAACTGACACACAAGATATGAGTAGTGCCTTGTTCAATGATGATAAGACTGATCTTGTAGGTTTATGGGACAGAATACCTGATAAAGGTAAAAAACGGTTTATAAAGTTAATTGGTGAAAAACCAACTCAAACTTCCATTGATAAGAAGTCAAATAATGATGAAAAGAGAACATCTACATTTTTGAAAGATGCTCTCGCTGCACTTGAGAAAAATAAAATAATTAAGAACCCCCAAATTACAGACTTTAATTATAGAAATAAGGTTGCCGTGGATGCCTACTGTTTTACAGAGATTGTCAAAAATGGTTTTGAGCGGACCCGTTTAGATCTTTTCATTGCAAAGGATATGGATCATCAACTAACAAAAAATGTAAATCCTACCCTTTTTCTTTCAATGTTAAAACAATTCATAGAAAGCGCTTTAGGAAAAGAAGAGGACCTTCCTCAAGGAGGTCTTACAAATTTACTCAGACGTATGAAAGGCTTTGAACAAAAAGATCGGCACCAATCTAATGAAGTCTTTAATGAAGCAGATAAATCCACAACAGAACTTGTTTATTTAATAAAAAATAAAGACATTGATTTCATAGGACTGTATTTTTTGACAAATGGACGGTGGGAAGGAACAAAAAAAAGTTATCGTCAAAAGATAGCAGGAATTTCTTCAGGTATTCAAATATGGGATTACGAAAGATTATTTGGATACCCTGGTAAATCAAATAATATTAAAAATGATATTTCCTTAGGGACCTTTGAGAGGCTCAGAACTAGAGCTTATGAAGTAACAGAACTAAATCAATTGGCTAAGCTTCTAGGCAATACCAGCTCAGGTTTTAGTACAGAAGACTTTATAAAGCTGAACATAACGAAATCCATCAATTTGCAGATAGGCCCATCTGAAATGAAATCGATGACGCCGAAAAGGGCAAAAGCGATAGCTCGAGCAATAGAGCTAAGTTTAATTTTAAAAAAAAATAGGGAGGAAAATACTGATGATTGACTTTACTTTAGCTGCACAAAGACCAGCCTTACTAAAAGGGTTTGATAATGAATTTCATATTTTAGCAAAATTGAAAGCACCTGAACAACCAGAGGATACGCGAGAACGAAAACCGTTAAATCTGTCTATTGTTATAGATCGTTCAGGTTCGATGTCTGGGCAACCTTTGGAAGAGGCTAAAAAATGCGCATCAATGATCGTCAATAGCTTAAAAGGTATCGATAGAATTTCAGTTATTACGTATGATGATAATGCCGACGTAGTTGTTTCATCAACAAAAGCGGTTCATAAGACAGAAATATTGCGAGCTATTCGGCAAATTAGCTCTGGAGGTATGACTGATCTTCACTCTGGGTGGCTGTTAGCAGCTGAGCAAGTAGCCAGGTACAAAACGGAGAGTTCAATCAATAGGGTACTTTTACTATCAGATGGAATGGCAAATACCGGTCTAACCGATCAGTTTGAAATTAATAGTCAATGCTCTGAGTTAGCGGAAACGGGTGTTACTACTTCAACCTATGGCTTAGGAGAGCACTTTAATGAAAGATTAATGGTTGAAATGGGTCGAGCAGGCAGGGGTCAATCTTATTATGGTCAGAAAGTGGAAGACTTAGAGGATCCGTTTCGAGAGGAATTTGATCTCTTATCAAATACGATAGCATCAAAATTAGAAATTTTCGTGGAATACCCAGATTTTGTTAAATTAGAACTATTAAACAATTATAACGGTCGAGATCCATTATGGAAAATGCCAGATTTAGCATATGGAGGGGAGGCATGGGCTTTATTTAAGCTTACGATTAAGGAGGGAGATCTACAAAGATCAGGTAGGGTAGATATACTTCGCTCTCATATTTCTTACGAAGATATCAACGGTGAAAGAGTCCAAACTCCAATAAGAAGTATTCGTTTAAGGCCTGTAAATGAAAATGCGTTTGGTGCGCTTGTAGAAGATCCAATTATTAGAACGCGAATTCAAGAAGTAAGAGCGGCTTCCCTTCAAGATATTGCAAGAGTTGCAGCCGATAGAGGGGATTGGGGTGCTGTTGAGCATGCTATCAAACAAGCTGAAGAAGAAGCCATTGATAATGCTTGGATTAGAGAAAATCTAAAATCGCTAAGAAGATATGCAGCAACAAGAGAGAGAAATGCTTTCTCAAAAGAAGCTATGTATTCAGCCGATAAGTTTAGATCTCGCCTCTCAAGTAGTATTGAAAATAGTCGAGACTACAGTGTTGATGAAGAAAACATAAAGCCAATGTACTTAAGAAGAAAAGAAGAACGTGGGAAAAGAATGTAAATCTCCTGATAGTTGTTTGGTTCATCGGAAGAGTTAAAGAGATGCAAAAAATAAAATCTAAAAGAATGGAACAGTTTGATCTCGCCTTGAGGGGAGAGCTTGAGGATTACAGGGAGGCTTGCTGTTTTTGTGGGGATGCTTTAACTGATATTTTTAAAACACATAATCCAGCTCCTCTCAATAGGGAGGAAGAAGCAGTTTGCTGTGAAATTTGTGTAGATAAGTTTGTTAGACCGGCAAGGATGCTACAAATACTTAATTTCAGATAGGATAAGTTTAATTGATCAGGTTACTCTTCTTAACTTTAATTTTTTCTGGTTTAACACAGGCTCTCTTTGCTGTTTGCATGAGTGGGTGGCCAAACGACTTCATTATTGGTGAAGAGATTGGTGAAACTAATGAAGTAAGAAAGAGTTTTAATGGAAGAGTTGTTAGACTGAGTGGATATTTATACTACTTTGGTGAACTTATGCCAACGGATAGGAATGAGTGTGGTGAGTTGATATTCACTCCTGTTTTTGCAAACGATAGCGGCGAATACGTTCATGTTGGGATAAATAGACGACATTTCCATAAATTTGATAGATGCGTTTTTGCTCCCTTTAAATTCGGGCACTATGGGAAAAATGGTTTACGAATTTCGCGTGGTGCTGGAATATGGCAGAAGATAAAGTGGCAACAGCAACACCGCCCTTGGGAAGATAAAGATAGAATAAAATACTGTAAAATATCACTTCAGGGCAGATATGTTTATCGAGAACATTTTCTGGGTGATAACCCAAGATATACTTTCAAAGGTGAGGGGAATAATGAGAGCTTTGTTCTCGACTTTTTTAGACCCCATCGCGAACGTCTATATCTTGATGTGATCAGAATTTTTGATCTTTACAACTCTGAGGCTAAAATAAGGTGATTAAAAGTATATTGCTAGTAATCACGCTGTGTTTGGTTTGTCTAAGTGCTCAGGCTAAAGAGTTTTATCAGTGCAAAGTGACCAAGTTTCTTCATCTAGAAAGCTCTGGAAAAACTACGAACGTGCCGATTGGAGATGACTTTACATTTGCATTCATCTGGGATTGGCAGAACAAACAGGCATTTTTTGATGGTATGCCTTTCGTAGCAGGAAATCTAGGTGGTTTAGAAACAATAAATATAGATAGACAAAATGATGATTGGTTCACGATTAATAGCTTCTGGTATAGATTTAACTATTCATTTAATAAATTTTTTTACAGTGGAAATGATAGTAATTATCTTATCGTCATTTCTGGTGAGTGTACGGAGTATTCAGTTTTTTTATTTTGAGTAAAAGGTGGTGCCAATAAGAGCAACATAGTTTTAATAATAGAGGGAGGAATATTAATTATGGCAGGTCGAGGCTCGTATAATGGTGGTTCTACTATTATCAATGTGAATAGAACTTTTGGTGCTGGGAAGTACCAAGAAAAAAAATGGCCAAAAGTATTAAAGATGACAGCCCTTAAGGGACAACTTATAAGGCAAAAAAGACGGTTAATACTAAGTAATAAAATTTCTGATATTGAAAAAACATTAGAAAAATTAAAATTAAATAAGTCTGAAGCTGTATCATCTGCAGAAAAAATGAAATTTGAAGAAAAAATCCAATTAAAGTTGAAAGAATTATGTCATATTTTAATAGAAAAAGAGAATATGGGTTCGATTTAATAAATGCTTGAAAAAGGTAAATGATGGGAAAATATCGATTTGATTGGAAAGACGTTATTTACGGGTCTATTGAAATTGAGGCGAACTGTGGTAAAGATGCTGAAGAGATTTTAATGAACCTATCTTTAAAAGATCTCCTGAAAAAATCTCAGAGTAACTCAGATAAGAATGAGAGAGCAATTCGATTTGCAGATGCTGGGCAACATTTTCAAAGTCTGGATAAAGATGACTGGGACAGACTTAAAGAAAATTTGTAAATTTATTGGGTAGAAAAAATGCATGTATTCAAACTTAATGCTGATAATTCAAAAGTTCTTTCTCAAGATCTATTGAACCACCTGTTAGAACAATTTCCTCTGGGTCATTCAACTATACATGGTGAAGATCACTGGATGCGTGTCCTTTATAATGGGCGAATGTTAGCAAGAGAAAATAAAGCTAATTTAAATGTGGTTGAATTATTCGCAATTATACATGATTGCCAAAGAGATAATGATGATTATGATTTAGAGCATGGAAGAAGAGCTGCTGAATATGTTTATGAGATACGCAACAGATGGCTTGATATTAATGAAAGAGAAACAGAGTTACTTGTAGAAGCATGCAAGTATCATTCAGATGGTTTCATTGACGCTGATATTACTATTCAAACTTGTTGGGACTCAGATCGACTTGATTTAGGTAGAGCAGGTATAAAGCCCTCACCTGAAAGACTTTGCACTGTAATTGCTAAAAGAAGTGATGTCATAGAGGCAGCTTATCGGCGTTCAATTAATGTATAGTATCTTTAGCAATATTCTTACAAGTGTAATAGTTATTGCTTATTACTCTTATAAGACTTTAGGTTTAATTCATCGTCTAAGTATATGTGTAATCAGGATCATCGATAAAATTGTGGAAGCCATAATGATAAGAACAGTATACCGTCTTAGCGATACTCAGAGAAAAGTAATCATGCATATATTACTCCTTGTTGGTGTCGGAATAGTAAGAGAGTTGAGCCCATAACCAAGGGTGACTTTAAAGTATCCATTTAAAGAGAGTTTAATATAATGATTTTATCAAAAACTGATTATCTACACTTTTTACACTGTGCTAAGTCGTTATGGCTGTCCAAACACAAACCAGAAGAATATCCAAAAAAAACAATATCTACTTATGAGGATAAACTTGCGCTGGAAGGATATGAGGTGCAAAGACTTGTTCAAGATTTTTTGCTGAAGACACAAGAAGCGGGAAGCTTTTCTTTTGAAAAAATATTTACGACAGACGAAGGACTTTATGCTCAAGCAGATATCATAAGCAGAAATGATGATGGCACTGTAAATATTTACGAGGTTAAATCAGCTGGAAATATTGACAAGACACATTTGGTAGATGCTACGTTTCAAACAATCACTGTTGAAAATTCAGGATTAAAAGTCAACGCTGTATACATAGTTCACTTGAATAAGGAATATGTAAAAGCAGAGACCTTAGAAGTTGATAAAATGATGAGCTTTAGCGATGTGACAGAGCAGGTAAAAGGCTTAATGGAAGAAACAGCTAATAGCATCAGGTCGGCTCTCGCGCTCTTGAAAGAGAAGGAAATCGATGAAACGAGCTGCTCATGCCTGTTGTTGAGTAAATCGCATCATTGTGAAACTTTTGATTATTTTAATCCAAAGGTACCTAAGCCTTCGATTTACAATTTGCCTCGTTTACACAAAAATAAAATACTCGCCTTTACGAAAGAAGGTCGTTTGAGTTTAGATGAAATTGATGAAGACGAGGTTTCTACCAATCAGTTGAATGTTCTAAAAGCGGCAAAATCTAATTCGCCAGTAATAAATCATGACATTATAAGTAAATTCTATAAGCAGGTAGAATATCCTGTTCATTTTTTGGATTATGAGACGTATAGCTCTGCAATACCCATAGTTAAAGGAATGAAACCGCATGCGCATATTCCCTTTCAATATTCTATACACATTAAGAAAAATGAGGACTCAGCGGAACTAGAGCACTACCAGTATTTGGCAGAAGAGGCTGAATTGCCTCTAAGTTTAATCGAAAGTATGGAGAGGGTAATTTATGAAAAAGGAAGTGTAATTTCCTGGCATAAATCTTTTGAAAACACTCGCAATAAAGAAATGACGTTGCTTTATCCTGATAAGGCTGATTTTTTGAATAGTGTTACAGAAAGAACAATCGATCTGGAGGATATATTTAAAGCAGGGTATATAGATATCGCTTTTGGAGGCTCTACTTCGATAAAAAAAGTTTTACCCATTTTGGTTCCAGAACTTACTTACGACAGTATGACAGTCGCCAATGGAACAGATGCAATGGAAGCTTTTAGTAAGATTATCGAATGGGAAGATAGCACCGAAAAAACAAAGCTAAAAGAAGACATGCTTGCCTATTGCAAACTTGATACTTTTGCCATGGTAAAGATATACGAGAAAATGAAGGAGATTTGTTAAAAGTTTCTGTAAAATTGAAGATCATTTGAACTATAAATGGAGGTCATCGAGATTTAATAGTGAATACTGAAGTGTTGAATCAAACCCTATCTTTTCCAAAAACCGTAACCCTAATTCAGCACGTTTTACCGCATCTATTGAGGGATCCTCAAGTGTTGAGCGAAGGACCTGAAAAGCTAGATCTATGATATATTTTTTCTCCTTCCTTATTTCACGGATAGTATCATCATGGCGCGATCTGAGAAGAGCCTTGAACTCCTCATCGGTCTGCCAACGAGAAATAGTTTCAGGCGCAATATTTAAAGACTTTGCGACAACGGAGGGACGTTGTCCCATAGCGAGCATCTCAATGGCTAAAGATTGATTTTCCTTGATTTTCATTGATATTTACTCGACCCAGTCAACTATATTGTCTTTTTGCTTCTCTAGCCAAGCCATCACAGCGGACTTGGACCATACCGTTCTGTTTGGTCCAAGAACAAAGGGCGGAATGAAATGTTTGGCTTTGACCCAACGTATAACGGTTGACTCGGATACCTTTAAAATGGAACTGACTTCTTTTCGGGTTATTAGATCTGATTTTTGCATAGCTTCTCCTTTCTTGATCTTAATCAAGGGAGGCGTATGCCTTTGTAAAATGTGTACGGATGTACACGCCCTAAACATTTTTATGATACCCTTTTTCACAATTAATTTAAAGTTCTTTGTGCCTCCTTTTCTATTTTTTTATGCGCAAAATGAGACCAGT
>CABZEG010000045.1 GCA_902524655.1 uncultured Alphaproteobacteria bacterium
AAGCGCTCCGTTGAAGGAGTTAGTAGCCCAAACCGGAGACATTGCAGAAAGAATATGCTTAGAAACCGCACTAAATTTGACAAATAACAATAAAGTAGCAGCTGCAGAGTTACTTAGTCTGTCACGCCAAAGCCTATATGTAAAACTCAGAAAACATAATCTTTTGGACATTAAGGACTAAAATCAGTGATTAAAAGTTATCAAACTCATTTTCATAGTACGCCTAGCTTGATATCGCTTCTTGAACTTATAAAACCTGTTACCTGGTTTCCACCTATGTGGGCTTTTTTATGCGGTGTGGTCTCAGTTGGCGCCTTAAATAGCAATAATACTATACTCATATTAGCCGGTCTTCTTCTTGCCGGACCATTGGTATGTGGAATGAGCCAAGCTGTGAACGATTGGTGTGACCGCCATGTCGATGCAATAAATCAACCTGAGAGACCCATCCCGTCTGGAAGAGTGAGTGCTGGATGGGGGTTTTTTACTGGCATTACAATGAGTGCCATAAGTATCCTTTTTGCATATTACCTCGGAAGTCTTATCTTTTTTGCAACAATTATCGGCGTCTTAGCCGCTTGGCTTTATTCATTAGAACCAATAAGACTGAAACGATCGGCGATTTTTGGGCCAGGGGTAGTGGCAATTTGTTATGAAGGTCTGCCATGGTTTACTGGCGCCGCTATTTTCACAATATCATTACCGAATAAAGAGGTTCTAATAGTGCTCTCATTGTATGCTTTGGGAGCACACGGGATAATGACTATGAATGACTTTAAAGCAACTAAGGGAGATAAACTTTTAGGTATCAATTCTTTACCTGTGATTTTAGGAAGGAAGCCTGCTACTTTAGTAGCTTGCCTTATAATGCTTTTCCCACAGCTAATAGTAATGTCTCTGTTTTACTTCTGGGAGTCTTTAATTCTAGCTATAACGCTGGCAGTTTGCGTTCTATTGCAGTCCTTATCAATGATTTTTCTTATTCGGGATCCAGAAAAAAACACACCATTATTTAACATGACCGGAGTACTTTTATACATTGCTGGGATGATGTTATCTGCAAATGGATTGTATTTAATGAATTGAATTAGGGGGTAGTAATGAATTGGTTTTCGATTTTAAGGTTAGGATTAGTTCAACTTTGTATTGGCTCAAGTGTCGTTATTCCATTATCTACACTGAATCGCTTAATGAAGGTAGAATTAGCTTTACCAGCAACGATTGCAGGTTTTTTGATCGCGCTCCATTATGCTGTCCAATTAACTAGAGTCAATTGGGGGTATTTATCTGATAAAACTCAAAACAGAAGTCAGTGGATAATATTTGGAATGCTAATTCTAGGGATAGGTGGAGTACTAGCGTCTGCTTCTATACCTCTAATTGAAAGTAATTTCGCATATGGAATAATGCTTGCTTTATTTTCATATACTCTAATTGGGTTTGGGGTAGGTGCAGCAGGCACCCCTCTTCTCGCTCTTCTTGCCTCTTACAGTTCTAAATCCCAGAAGGGCTTTGCCGCCTCAATCACCTTTCTTATGATGATATTAGGATTGGCAATAACTGGTATAACGGCTGGCATAATATTAGACCCCTACTCTCATCAAAAGCTCATAAAAATCACGGCCTCTCTTGCTATAATTACCAATATTTTATCTTTTCTTAGCTTGAAAAACTTAGAAAAATCGCTGAGAAATAATGCAGATGCTCGCACACCGAACGCTATTAACTATGATGTACCATTTCTTGAAGGTATCAAAAAAGTATGGATGGAAAGAGAAGCAAGGCTTTTCACAATTTTCATTTTTATCTCTATGGGCGCTTTTTCAATGCAAGATCCAATATTGGAACCTTTCGCTGGAGAAGTCTTCGGCTTTGCGGTCGGAGAGTCTACAAAACTTGATGGATTTCATAAGATTGGGACGTTAATTGGAATTATTTTAATAATCCTTTGCCTTTCAAAATTTAGAATTGGATTTGGCTCTTTATCGTTTGTTAAAAACGAACGGCTAGGATCAGAAAAATTTTGGCTCATCACTGGATGCCTCTTTTCCGCACTTTCACTCATTATAATTTCTGTCCTTGGACTTACATATAGAGATCCAGGGATATTAAATTCAGTTGTTTTTCTCTTTGGAATATCTAATGGTGTCTTTACTGCGGGGATATTGGGAACTATGCTGCATTTAGCAAGTAGGGGTTCGAGTGATAACAACACGGGCACTCGCATGGGGATATGGGGGGCTGCACAAGCTTATGCCACTATGATTGCCGTTTTTGTTAGCACAGTCTTAGTGGATATACTTGGACTTATGATGAATTCCCTCCCAAGTGTCTATGGGATAGTGTTTCTAACTGCTGCTAGCTTTTTTATAGCGGCAGCATTCTTGGGTTCATTAATTATTAAAAAGGATGAACTCAATCAAAATCAAAATATACTACAATCGGTGAGTTAAAAATGATCTATGATATAACAGTTATAGGAGGAGGCCCCTCCGGCGCAACAGCTGCAGAGCAACTGGCGAAAAAAGGTTTCAAAGTCGCATTAATAGATAGAGCAGGAAGAATAAAGCCTTGTGGAGGTGCTATCCCTCCAAGATTAATCGAAGACTTTGAAATACCCCAGTCTCAATTAGTTGCAAAAATCAAGACAGCAAGGATGATATCACCAACGAATAGGAAAGTAGACATTCCAATAGAGAATGGTTACGTAGGGATGGTAGATAGAGAATTCTTTGATGAATATCTTCGGGAAAGAGCAGCAAAATGTGGGGCAAGACGCTTTACCGGCACATTTGTGAAATTATATAAAAATTCAAAATATACTAAGGTTGATTTTAATAATCACTCAACAAAAAAAATTTCCACACTGCTCACAAGATATGTAATAGGCGCAGATGGCGCTAAGTCCAATGTTGCGAGGCATACAATTAAAGACGCACATAAAATTCCCTACGTTATAGCTTATCATGAGATAATAGAGGCTCCAAAATCAACTGGCGAATATAATCCAGATAGATGTGATGTTATTTACAATGGAGATATATCGCCTGATTTTTATGGATGGGTTTTTCCACACGGCAAATCAGCGAGTGTTGGAATGGGAACAGGCTTAAATAGCGTTAACCTGAAGAAGGCTACTAGCGATCTGAGAACTCAAGCAGGACTAGACAAATGTTCAACCATCCGAAAAGAAGGAGCTCCAATTCCACTAAAGCCCTTGGAGAGGTGGGATAATGGAGATAATGTTGTACTTGCGGGTGATGCGGCAGGGGTAGTAGCACCCTCATCAGGAGAGGGTATCTACTATGCAATGATAGGAGGTAAGTATGCTGCTGATGCCGTTGAAAAATCCTTGCTTAATGGACATTCGAAGTATTTAACTTTAGCAAGAAAAAATTTTATGAAAGAGCACAAAGCGGTCTTTCAAGTTCTTGGTGCTATGCAAAACGCATATTATAGATCTGATGACCGAAGAGAGCGATTTGTAACTTTATGCAAAGACATAGACGTTCAAAGAATAACTTTTGAGTCTTACATGCATAAAAAACTATCTCGTTCGAGGCCAATAGCACACCTAAAAATAATGTTTAAAAATATTGCCCACCTCACCGGTATGGTTAAAGCCACATGAATATTAATTTTATCCCAGCATGGGATCAAGGGGTCCTAAAACCATTGGAAAAGCTGGAAGTTCATAAAAGAGGTCTAAGGCATAAAGCGGTCTCAGTATTCTTAATTTCAAATAACAATGTACTCCTTCAAAAAAGAGCATCAATGAAATATCATACGCCTGGTTTGTGGGCTAATACCTGCTGTACACATCCCTTGTGGTCAGAAGATTCTAAGGAATGTGCTCACAGAAGACTAAAAGAAGAGTTGGGAATAGAGGTGCCGGAATTAGTGTATAAAAGCAAAATCGACTATAAAGCCGATGTTGGCAATGGCTTAATTGAAAATGAGAATGTTGATGTCTTTGTTGGTTCAATAAAAGAAAAAGATAATTTAAAAATAAATCTTAATCACAATGAAGTAGAGGAGGTGAGGTGGATTTGTTTTGACAAGTTAAAAGAAGAAATATCACTATCTCCTAATAAGTTTACACCTTGGTTGAGGATATACCTCCAAGATCATTTTGATCAAATTATAAACTGACCAGCTTATTTTATAATCTTAATTTTATTGCTTCGTATATCGGCTATATCCAAAACATCAAGAATTGTTGTTGTAATTCCTGTGACATCGAGGCCAGCTTCCTTATACATTACGTTTGGTGAAGCTTGATCTATAAATTTATCCGGTAAAAATAAACTTCTTACCTTTAGATTGTTATTTATCATGTTATTTTTGAGTAGCCAGTCAACCACATGAGATCCAAAGCCACCAATGGCTCCCTCTTCTAGAGTAATTAACAACTCATGGTTTTCTGAAAGCACTTTTACTAAATCTTCATCTAAGGGTTTAGCAAATCTAGCGTCTGCAACAGTCACTGAAATACCTAACTGTTCCAACTCCTCGGACGCGTCTAGTGCTTCTTTGAGATGTGCTCCAAAACTTAAAATTGCAACTCTGTTGCCCTCTTTACAAATTCTTCCTTTCCCTAACTCAAGAACTTCACCTCTTTCAGGAAGTTCTATACCTATCCCCTCACCTCTTGGATACCTAAATGATATGGGGCCCTCATTATACTCTGCTGACGTTCTGATCATATGCATTAGCTCTAGCTCGTCTGACGCTGCCATTACCACAAAACCTGGCAAATTAGACAGGTAAGCTACGTCAAAAGAACCTGCATGAGTAGCTCCATCAGCACCAACCAACCCAGCTCTATCAATTGCAAATCTTACTGGCAATTTTTGGAGAGCCACATCATGAACAATCTGATCATATCCTCTTTGAAGAAAAGTTGAATATATTGCGCAGAAAGGTTTCAAACCTCCAGCTGCCATACCAGCACAGAAAGTGACAGCATGTTGTTCTGCGATTCCAACATCAAAAGTTCTACGGGGGAAACTATCCTGAAAAATATTTAATCCTGTGCCTGAAGGCATTGCTGCCGTAACTGCAACAATCTTTTCGTCAAGAGTTGCTTCTTTTACAAGTGTTTGACCAAAGATTGATGTGTATGATGGAGCGTTTGATTTGCCTTTGTGCTGCTTTCCCGAAGCTACATCAAATTTCGAAACACCATGATATTTATCCGCAGACGTTTCTGCTGGTGCATATCCGGCCCCTTTTTTTGTAACACAATGAATTAGAACTGGTCCCTCAGATCTGGTTTTGACTGTTCTTAAAACTGGTAATAGTTGGTCTAAATCATGTCCATCTATTGGTCCAACGTATGAAAAACCCAAGTCTTCGAAAAAAGTATTACCCGTTCCACCAGCTAGTCCTGTTATCAAACCTCTAGCACGTTTTGCCCCTTCTCTTAGTGGCCCTGGTAGTGACTTTGCAAAATTCTCTGCTAATTCCTTAAGAGTATAAAATTGTTGGTTTGCATACAGGCTGGATAAATATTTCGACATAGCGCCGACTGGTGGAGCAATAGACATTTCATTGTCATTCAAGATTACAAAAAATCTTCTCCCTTCAGCACCCGCATTATTCAGTGCCTCGTAAGCCATTCCAGCACTTATAGATCCATCACCAATGACTGCAACAGCATCTCCCGTAGCCATTCCCATATCTCTAGCTACCGTAAACCCTAAGCCTGCAGATATCGACGTAGATGAATGCGCCGCACCGAAGGGATCATAATCACTTTCACTTCTCTTTGTGAACCCTGATAGTCCTCCCTCTTGTCTAAGAGAATTCATTTTTTCTCTGCGTCCAGTAATTATTTTATGTGGATAACATTGATGTCCGACATCCCATATCAACTTATCGTGTGGTGTATTAAACACTGAATGTATTGCAACTGTCAGCTCTACAACTCCTAGGCTTGATCCTAAATGCCCTCCTGTCTCGGAAACCGTTCTAATTGTTTCATTGCGCAATTCTATAGCAAGTTTTTTGAGATCTAAATCTGAAAGATGCCGAAGATCAGTAGGGTAATTTATTTTATCAAGAAGTGTAGGTTTCATAACTAAAATGTGTAACTTTTTTTCACGTGGAGGAAATATTCCCCCACGTGAGTTTAGAATAGTCTAACTGGGTCCGTTATACAAGCCACCTTCGATCGCAAAACCATGAAGCACTGCCCAACTAAACCAATCGTCGACAACAGTTCCAGTAAGTAATATGCCTATACCACCGGTGATAGGACATAGAATTGCAAACCACCAGGCCCATCTATGGATTCCTTCCATAGAAGCGTTGAAGCCCATAGTCCATCTCCAGAACAGAGCTGCACGCTCAGACGCGGTGCCACGATCATAGATTTGTTCGAGTTCCCTGTCCCCTCCCATTCTAGAGGTTGCTAATATTGTCGCTCCATGCATTGCAAAAAGTAGAGCAGAGCCATACAGAAAGACAATACTTAGTGCGTGAAAGGGATTATAGAATAAGTTGCCATGATTTAAAGAGAGGTAATTCGTCCAATCTAGATGTGGGAAAATGCCATAAGGAACCATTTCCGACCATGTGCCCATGGCTACCGGTCTAAAAAGACCAATTACAAGAAATAGCCATATTGCTGCTGCAAAAGCCCAACAAACATGTTTCCCCATTCCCAATTCATTGGCTCGCAAGTATGATCTAATCCACCAACTTAAAACCGCTATTAATAGACAGGTACTTGCAATTAAGTACAATCCGCCTTCCCAAATGGGTGGAAAGCCAAGGCCATATTCCTCACCAGGCGGATCAAGAGAAATCCACCATAAATCCCTCCATAAGGCTTGCCATGACCAATCAACTGATTGGAGCATACCTACTCCTGTAAGAAAGAACCACGCCGTTCCCAAGAACAACGCTATTGTTCCAAACATGCCAAGATGAATTGGACCCAGCTGGGCATTTCCAATATACCCCAGCAATGAAGAGAATCGTGGCTCGACACCTCTCTCTTTTGCCACTATTCCTCTTTCATCAAGACCCATCTCAGCTGGTCCACGAACCTGAACCTGTGTTAAAATATTGTGGTACTCTGCCATTCTATCCTCCGATGCTTGCAAATGTAAAGAAATTTGGCCACCAATCCCACCATTCAATCCAGCTTTCACCATCTGGCATTAACCAAGAGGGTCCAGATATAATAATACAAATTCCAGACCACCAGCCGGCACTAAGGGCAACGAATAATCCAATTCTATGAATACCCAATGTACCAATAGAGTAGCCAATGAAATCTCTGAAGTACGTATCTTCATGGTCGGGTGTTTTTGCATCCTCTCCTTTTTCTGGATTAGCAGCGGACAAGACTAGTGAACCATGTAATGCAAGCAACATAGTAGTTGTGAAGAAACACGCAATTGCAAGCATATGGATTGGATTATAATGGAAATTACCATATTGATACCCGGTGTAAGACACCCAGTCCAAATGAGAAAAAATACCATATGGAAATCCATGTGCCCATGCACCCATTAAAACTGGTCTAATAACCACCAAAGAAACATAGGCGAAAATTGCAAAGGAAAAAGCAAATGGAATATGGTAGTCCATTCCCAGTTTTCTCGTGATTTCGACCTGTCTTAACATCCAGCTACCGAACGCCCCAATCGCGCATAAAGTTATAACTTGCCATAAGCCACCATCTTTCATGGGAGCCATTTTTAGCCCGTATTCAAGAGGTGGTGGCTCTATGCTTATTAACCAGGGGTTCCAGACTCCCTGCTGTGCAGCGCCCCAAAAAATCATGATACTTCCGAGGGCAGCAAAGAAAATAGTCGAGACTCCAAAAAAGCCGACATAAAACGGCCCGACCCAAAAGTCAAATAAGTCCCGACCTATAAGAGTACCGCCTGGAACACGGTACTTTTTTTCAAAACTGAGTAATGCCATTCATTGACCTCCATTCAAATTACTCTACTGACCGACGAACAATAGTCAGTCAGAATGCCACGGGCGAGATCCTAAGGGGGGACTGGTTCTCGCCCACAGCGACTCGTAGGTTTTTAGCCAGCTGCTCTTGCTGCGGCCTCAAACCAATTGAAGTGATCGGTGCTGAGCAACACTAAATGGATCATTGCTGCTAGCAAGAAGAGAAAGACGCCCTGTGCGACAAACACTCGTCTAGGATCAAATATCAGCCATATTTTATAAAAGTGACTCATTTCTTTCTCCTCAACCGAAATAGAACCAAGGACGCCAGATCCATGTCGCTATGTGAGCTAATATGCACATTATTGTAAATGTCCATAGTCCACTCATATAAACGCTATGTAATTCTTGCGCCTGTTCATCTGTTAAACCTGATAAAGACAGGTCGTTATTTCCAGCCATTATACATCCTCCGGATTAAGTGACTGTTGCGCTGCAAGCACCTTGTGCGCTAGCAACGATCCTTCCGCCAAAAGACGGTAAGAATTCTTTAAAACCCTCATGAAAAAATCATGGGCGTAATTGTTTTGGCATTTGCCCACGCCTTACTAAACATATCTTTTTCAATTTTTCCTTTTACTAGACTTTTCATGCAGGTAAACAATGCCCCTGGTAATGAAAATATAAATATTACTGTAAAATAAATTCGATACTCCCAAATTGGCTTTTTTCTTGTTTTTCTCATCGCAGTCCCTCCTTATGCAACCTTATTACTTTTGTTAACTTCTTCATCCTCCGGATTAAGCATTTTTAAAATCTCTTTCGCTACTTTCTTCTCTCCGTTTTCAAGCGCTATTTTTTCAGCTTGATCACGAAGCGTTTTAGTGGCAGAGATTCTAGTTAGCGGTGAATGCTTGGCCACAATTTCTTCCAAAATATCTTTAGCTTCCTGATCCCACGGTAGCTCTTTTCGCAATTTAGTTAATGTCGCATCTGTTTTGTCCAAATCAGATCCGAGTGGCAATATGTGGAAGAGCGCATCAAATAATCCATTACAGATTTCTTGCAATAAATAAGTTGATCCGGAGTACCCCATCATCGGTGTACCAACAGCACGTCTAATTGCTGCTCCTGGAAAACTGGCTGGAATGAATGATGCTTGTGGTCCAAAGCCCTGCCCTGCCTCTGCAAGATACATTTTTTCATTTATGGATCCCATCAACACCAGGGGTCTAGTTTGCTTTATAAGATTTCTAATTTTTTCATTATCGGTCTTCTTCCCAGCAACTCTTGCTACCGCAAACTTACAGGGAAGACCTAATTCATTCTCCAAAAAGTTTTTTATACCTCTAGTATATGTTTCATTAGCAACAATTCCGAAACTGGCCGTTGCGAAAAAATCCTGAGTCACAGATCGCCAAAGATCCCAAACGGGTTTAATAGTTGAATGCTTCTCTTTTTCTATGAAGACTTCAACATCAATATTGAGTATCTCTCCCAATTTCCGTAAGAATTTAGTTGTACTGTCGATACCAATTGGAGCCTGCAAATACGGCTTACCCAATAACTCAGCTAAACCTCTACCAAACTCTCTATACATCACAATATTTGCATCAGCATTCACAAGCTTCGACATCTCTGCTACATGAGCGCCCATAGGCATTACCATGTTCACTTCTGCACCAATACCTTCTATTAGTCGCCGAATCTCTGCTAAATCGGAGGGCATGTTAAAAGTCCCGTACATAGGGCCTAAAATATTCACCCTGGGTTTGGAATTTTCCTCCCTTTTTGCTTCTTTTGGCATTCTGCCTTTAGTCATTCCAAAGTTAGTAAAAAGCCATGTCATAGATCTATCTGCAGCCTGCCATTGATCTTCATCAATCGTCCTTGGTAAGAACCTTTGAATATTTGTGCCTTGAGGTGTCACACCTCCTCCTATCATTTCTGCAATTGACCCTGTTACAACAACAGCCGGCAATACAGGATCTAAGGTATCCCATGCACGCTTCATAGCTCCTTCCGTTCCTTCTCGTCCTAGCTCCTCCTCACCTAATCCAGTGACCACAATTGGTAACTCATGTGGAGGCAAAGCATCAGTATAGTGAAGCACTGATGTTACGGGTAGGTTTTCACACCCTACTGGACCGTCTACAACAACTTGAAGACCTTTTACGCCACAAAAAGCATAAACTGACCCCCAATATCCTCCCGCTCTATCGTGATCCTGAATTAACACTAAATCATCTCCTCTGCCTTTGCGGCGATCTTTCTTTTCTCTATTTTCTTAGCTTGATGGGCTCGGAACTGGGGATTAAGGTTTGGCTCTCCCTCCCAAACTCCTGCGGTATCACCTTCCCCGACACCCTCGAAGAAACTCTTCATTTTTTCCATTCGTGACCCATTGCTTATGGCCTGTAATATTACCTCAGCTAAGCTTCCCGCTCCAGCGACACCCATTATTGGCCGAGCTGAAATTAAATTTGTGTAATAAAGGGAGGGAATGCCTAACTCTTTAGCTTTTTGTACTACCGGAGTCGTTCCGATAGCCAAATCCGGATTAACGCTCTTCACCGCTGAGATGTCATCCTCCAAACTTGCCCTAAACTTTACAAAAACTCCTCTACTCTC
>CABZEG010000046.1 GCA_902524655.1 uncultured Alphaproteobacteria bacterium
GGTTATCAAGAAAACAATTACGTGACCTTGGCGCAAAACAAGCAGAGAACCAATATGGACAATATCTTATAGCCATCTCCAAAGAGTAGTATTTATGAAGTATATAAATAAAATAGCAGATAAATTATTTCTTAAAAGTGCTCTATGTGCTTATGGCGAATATATGTCAACGGAGAATGTGGTTCAATGGTTGGAAGAACAGAATAATAAAATTGATGTAAATATAAGCCACTGTCCATTGCAAAAGATTGATGGATGGAGTGTTAATTATAATGGAAGTATAACGCATAAATCAGGTAAATTTTTTTCTATTGAGGGTATTCAGGTTGAAACTACTTGCCCAGTACATAGAAAGTGGCAACAACCAATTATCAACCAACCAGAAATTGGCTATCTTGGGATCATCACAAAAAAAATTAACGGTGTTCTCCACTTTTTACTACAGGCAAAGATAGAACCTGGGAATACAAATTTTGTACAACTTTCACCAACGTTACAGGCTACTAGGAGTAACTATACAAAGGTTCATGAAGGACGCTCTCCTTTGTATCTTGATTACTTTATAGATGCAAAAAAAGAACAAATACTAGTAGATCAATTGCAGTCTGAACAGGGAGGGCGTTTTCTGCATAAAAGAAATCGCAATATTATAATAGAGGTGAAAGATGACATTCATGTTTATGACCAGTTTATTTGGCTTACATTAAGTCAAATAAAAACATTGATTAATCATAATAACTTAATAAACATGGATACGCGATCTGTGATTGCAAGTGCAAGTTTTGGAAATTATGATATAGAAATTTTCGATCTTATAAGTTTTTTGCCACACAAACCAGAGAATTATGAGATAAAGCTAGAGCTGCTGAAATCATCTCTGGTATCTAATAATTCACTTTATACATTAGATGATATTATCAGTTATATAACTAATATTAAAAGTACATGTGATTTGAAAGTTAAAAAGGTTAGTTTAAATAATTTAGAAGATTGGATAGTAGATGATATGAAAATATATCATAAAGAAAATAAATACTTTGAAGTGATTGCACTAAATGTTGAAATTGGCAATCGTGAGGTTGTGAAGTGGAGTCAGCCTATGGTTAAACCTGTACATGAAGGTCTTTGTGCTTTTGTTACAAAAAAAATTAATAATACTTTGCACTTTATTGTACAGGCGAAAATTGAAAGCGGTAATTTGGATATAGTGGAACTTGCACCAACTGTCCAAGTACTGACCGGGGATTATAGAAATTCAAAGAAAGGTATATTACCATTTCTAGATGTAGTATTAGAAGCTAATAGAGATAAGGTTGTTTTTGATGCCTTGCAATCAGAAGAAGGTGGTCGTTTTTACAAAGATCAAAATAGATATATGATGGTACTGGTAGATAAAGATTTTTCAGAAGACTTACCTGATAACTATATTTGGATGACATTGAATCAATTACAAACATTTTTAAAATTTAATAATTATCTAAATATTCAATTAAGAAGTTTGATTTCTGCAATTTCTTATATATGAGTAAAAAAAAGTTACATATCGGTGTTCTTGGATGTTCAAGTTTTGCCGTTCGTTCGATGCTTCCTGCTATCAAGGATATGTGTGAGGAGTTTGAGTTAGTAGCAATTGCAAGTAGAACTAAAGAAAAGGCAGTAAAATTTGCAGATACTTTTGGTATAAAAAAGACATTTTCATCTTATGAAGACTTGCTTGATGTTGAGGGTTTGGATGCTGTTTATATTCCATTACCTAATTCATTGCACTTTGAGTGGGCTACGAGGTGCCTTAAGAAAAAATTGCATGTTTTTGTAGAAAAATCCATGGGATGTACTTACGAGCAAGTAAGTTTTCTCAATAAATTAGCAAGTACAAATAAATGTGTGTTAGTCGAGAACTTTCATTTTCGTTTTCATAGTCAATTAACAAAAATAAATAGTCTAATCGCGAATGGCAAAATCGGTGAGTTAAGGTGTGTCAGAAGTTCTTTTGGTTTTCCACCGTTTTCTGATAAAGACAATATAAGATATAAAAAAGAATTAGGTGGTGGATCCTTGTATGATGCGGGTGCATACCCAATAAAAATATCGCAAATCTTTTTGGGAGATGAAATAGAGGTTTCTGCAGCAAGTCTTTACTTCGATAAGATTAAGAAAGTAGATATATGGGGAGGGGCATATTTGACCAACAAAAGAACAGACCAATTTGCTGAAATTGCCTTTGGTTTTGACAACTTTTATCAATGTAATTTGGAGCTTTGGGGGAGTAAAGGAAAAATTTATACAGATCGTATTTTCACTGCACCACCAAAACATCGTGCAAAAATTATAGTTGAGTCAGCACAAGGAGCTGAGATTGTCGATGTTGAGCCCTGTAATCAAAATAAAAATATTTTATTTTATTTTTATAATCTTGTTTGTAATAAAAAAAATATACTAATAGAGTACGCTCAAAATGTTAATCAATCGAGATTGTTGTCCGAGGTGGTTCGTGCTTCGGATACTTTATTAGATGCGTAAAAAAATAGTAATAATTGGAGTAGGTTTTTTAGGAAGACATTTATTTAAATTTCTTAGAAACTATTTTGATGTGGTTGGTGTTGATATTAATTATAACGAAAATGGGTCGATTAATAAAGTTGATGTAACCAATAAAAAGGAAATAAATTTTTTTTTAAAGAAAGAAAAGCCAGACTTCGTTATCAACACCGTAGCTATGTCTAGTTATGTTGCTTGTCAGAATAACTATGAACTTTGTAGAAAATTAAATTATAATGCAGCGGTAAATATATTAAATGCATGTAATCATATAAGTGCAAAAATGATTTTTATATCATCATCATATGTTTTTGATGGAGATAAAGGAAATTATTTAGAGGAAGATATACCTAATGCATCTAGTCATTATTCAACATTAAAAATTGCCGCTGAAAAGGAGGTTTTAAAAAATAAAAAGTCAATTGTAATCAGATCGGAACCCATGTACGGATATGATGAGTTGAAAAAAACTTTAGTTATAGGCACAAAGTCTCTTGAAGGTAATTTTGAAATTGCTTACCCTGAATTATTAAGGTGCCCTATATTCATAAACGATATACCTAGTATAATATATGGTCTCATAATAAAAGAAGAATGTGGCATTTTTAACGTTGCAGGCAAAGATAAATTAAGGTGGATAGATTTTGTATCTAAATTAGATATGATAGAAAATAAATTTTCAAGAATTAGGATTGTCGATGCGTCTAATTGGGAACTCGAGCCACCTCATGATACAACACTTGATATTACTAAAATCAATAAAATTGGCATGAACATCACTTCATTTACTGACGCTCTAGATAAGCTTAGAAAATTATTATAATATTTAAATAATAGGAACTACTATGACAACATCTATAAGCACCTGTAGATCGTGTAACTCTAAAGATGTAAGAGATGTGTTTGAGCTTGGACATCAAGCTCTTTCGGGAGTGTTTGTTTCAGATAATTTAGATAGCGTTACTTCTGGGCCTCTAACTCTTTTTCAATGTAATCAATGTCATCTGGTACAACTGCGACACACCTATTCGTTGGATGAAATGTACAATGAAGGTTATGGTTACCGTTCAGGATCTACGGAGTATATGAGCAATCACCTTAATGAAATTGTTGATTTTGCAAAAAGTAAAGTAAGGTTAAATAACGATGATTATGTTTTAGATATTGGATGCAACGATGGAACACTACTAAGCCATTATTCAGATAAAATTAACCGGATAGGTATTGATCCGGTAGCTAAAAAATATTTGGAAAATTACAATGGAGATATAGTAGTCATAATTGACTTTTTTACTAAGGAAAACTACTTTTCAGTAACCTCAGAGCGGGCGAAAATTATTACATCAATTTCCATGTTTTATGACCTTGAGAAGCCTATTGTTTTTGCAAAAGATGTAGCTACTGTTTTATCTTTAGATGGTGTTTGGATCTTTGAGCAAAGCTACCTTCCAGCTATGTTGAGACAAAATTCATATGATACTATTTGCCATGAGCATTTGGAGTATTATTCTCTATTGGCTATACAATACATTGTAAATTCTGCTGGTATGACACTGATAGATGTGTCTCAAAACGAGGTAAATGGCGGAAGTATAAGACTCGCCGCCGTGCATTCCAATAGCGCTTTAGCAAAAACAGTGTCACCAGAGTTAACTTGGTTATTTGAACAGGAAAAGCACCACAATATTTTTGGAAGTGATACGTTCGAAATATTTAAGAATAATGTTGTTCGACAAAAGAAGGATCTACTTAAATTATTAAATGATCTCAAGTCCTCTGGAAAAACTGTTGTTGGTTATGGTGCATCTACAAAAGGAAATGTTATTTTGCAATACTGCGGTATAGGTATAGATTTATTGCCTTGCATAGGTGATATCACTCCATCGAAAAATGGTACATTTACACCAGGAACAAAGATACCTATTGTTTCAATGGAAAAAGCAAAATCCATGTGTCCAGATTACTTTTTGGTTCTACCTTGGGCATTTAGAAGTGATATTTTACTACGAGAGTCAGAAACAATTAAAAATGGTGTAAAGTTTATATTCCCTCTGCCATTTGTTGAAATAGTGAGTTAAAATGAAGACTGATCAAATAGCACCTAATAAATCTGTTGATTACTCGATCGTAGTTCCTGTATATCAAAATGAAGGTTCTTTGGATGAAACATTTAGAAAATTAAAAAAGTATGTGATTGATAGAAATACACAATATTCTTCAGAGGTAATTTTTGTTGATGATGGATCTACTGATAATTCTTTTCCAGTTTTAAGAAAACTTTATGATGCTTATCCAGAATTAATTGTGATTATTAAATTGACACGAAATTTTGGAACCTACCCTGCTATTATAGCAGGATATGAGAACGCAAGAGGCAAGTGTGTTGTCAATATATCTGCAGATTTACAGGATCCTCCAGAATTAATTGATAAGATGTTAAATGCTCATTTTAATAAAAATTTCAATATAGTAATCTGTCATAGAGAGTCTCGAGATGAGAGTATCTATAGGACGCTTACTTCAAAAATATTTTATGGAATAATAAGAAAGCTCTGCTTCCCAAATATGCCATCTGGAGGATTTGATTATATGTTGATTAGTCATAAAGTTAAAAATGCTATTTTACAAGATTTAGAAGCGGATTTCTTTTTGCAAGGTAAACTTCTATGGACAGGTTATGATGTTAAGTACATACCTTACCAAAGGAAAAAAAGAGAAAGTGGAAAAAGTCAATGGACCTTTTCAAAAAAAGTTAAATGGTTCATCGATTCTATTGTGAATTACTCGTTTTTCCCAATTAGATTTATGAGCGCTTTGGGTATACTTATAGCGCTGACTGGCTTTGTCTATGCTATTATTGTATTCTTACAACGATTACTGGTAGAAGAGTATATTTATGGTTGGGCGCCGATAGTAATTTTGATATTAATTTTGTCCGGTTTCCAAATTTTAATGTTGGGGGTAATGGGAGAGTACTTATGGAGAACTTTATCGCAGACTAGAGATAGAGTTAAATATATAATTGCCGAAGTTATTAAAGATGATGAAAAATGAAAGCAATGCTTCAGTATCTCAGTCCACTTCCATCTAACTCTTTTATCTTAAAGTGTAAAAAGTTCTAATATGCACTTGCTAGGGAAATGGTGTAAACAATGTCATAGATGCAGCAAAACATTGTAATTCCAATGAATTCGCATGTTTATAATGACCTCCTCAGGTAACTACTCTTCAGTGGTATATGCTTGATGTAATCAGGTGAACGAATACGCTGAGTACTATTTCAATTTTCCATTACTTAAAGCCGCCTACTTTTTAGTGCTCCACTGTATTAAGAATATCAATTCTTCCTTTATTAGACACTTAATGAGCATAGAGAGAAAAGTAATACCTTTGAGCAAATTGCAGAATAGTTAAAAAGGAAACATTACTGGTCTATTAATGGAAAGAAGTTAAAAGTAATCGTGTTCATTATATTATTAATAAGAAACGAATGAAAAATACGAAGTTAGAAACAAAATGTTCGGAAGTTCGTTCTGATTTTAGTTTGTAGGTATTTGATAAATCCATTTTAAAAGAATTAAATAATTATTCAAAGAATGCAGATTTACAATAAAATTAGAGAATTGTCTCGGTCGAAAAAGGTTATGGCAGGGACTTTTGCTCGGATGAGTTGGAAGATTATTATTTACGGTAGGATTAGCACCAAATAAATTCAACTGTTGAAAATAAACAAGCTAAAGATCTTAATAACTTTGCAAAGACTTGGTATGACAATTAAACTCTTTTAATAAATTTGCCAATGTAAAGATTAATTTAGTAAAGCTTTCATAAAATGAAATCCATTCAGATAATAAAGAAAACACTTAAAATAGAGAGTATTTTAAAGTTAAAAGCTAGACATGTCATTAAAGGGCTTAGAAGCTCCCTGTTTATAAAATTTGTTAAACTCACCAAGCATTACTCTCAGTGGAGTTTCTGGTACTATCCCAATACTTTTTTTAAGGTGTGAAACATCAGGAACCCGTTGGGGAATCTCAACAAACTGCCCCTTAAATATTTCCTGGGGATCGGTGTGAACTATATGGGAGCTACTTTTTGATATTTCTATAATTTTTGTCGCCAATTCATTTATAGAGATAGACTCGGTTCCACCTATATTGAATGTATCTCTCCAAAGCTGTTTTTCTACCAGCGCCAAGACACAATCCACGAAATCAGGCGCCCAAGTAAAAGTTCTTCTTTGAGAACCATCACCATAAACTTTTAGCGGTTGGTTCGAATATGCAGATCTAAAAAATCTGGGAAAGACAAACCCAACAACATGACTTTGTACTGGCGCTATTACATTAAAAGGCCTAACTACCATTATTTTTGCATTAACATTTTCAAGCATTAGACTATTAACATATGCTTCATCTGCGATTTTCGAAATTGCATACCACCAGAGCCCGACATCAACGTTACCCCCAACGAATAGATCATCTGACTCTGAAACCCTATATTTTTCATTTTTACCGTATACCATGGAGCTAGACATAACAACCAATGGTATATCTTTTGCAATACATAGGTCTGCAACAATTTGAGTGCCGTATGAATTCACGGTTAGCATCCTCGATGGTTGTGAAACAACGTTCAAGGTACCTAAGGTAGCAGCAAGATGATAGACGAGGCTACATTCTGATATTGCAAGAGCAACATGCTCTTTATCTAAAATATCCCGTTTAATTATCTTGATTTGCTTTATCTCATCTTCTGGTAAATACAGTTTCAAATTATTTAGATTTCCGATCTCCATATTATCAAAAATTACCACATCGTGCCCCAATAGAAAAAGTCTAGCAACCAGACAACTACCTATTGTACCTAAACCGCCAGTGACCAAGATCTTCATTCTGTAATTTCCACTTTATAGTTATTCAAAAGGATACCTAAGCTTAACAAATAGAAAAAAGTAAAAATAACTTAAGCAAAAAAGCTCACTATATTTTCACTTTAGACGAACTTAATAATATAAATTATATTTACATCTGCAAGCTAAATGAGAATTCAGTAGGTGGAATTCGCTTCACTCAGAAAACTTATAATACAGCAAATTCAAAGACTTTTAATAAAACGGTGTTGCTACCTTAAAACATAAAAATTCTTTACTAACATGCTATAGTGATAATCTTAATCCAGCTTTTTAGATTCAATTAGAAAATTGTTATAAAGTTAAATTATTTCCTTAAAAAGGTGGTGCCCGGGGGTAGATTTGAACTACCGACACGCGGATTTTCAGTCCGCTGCTCGTGCCGACACAATCTCCTTTGTAAGTTAACGTCTCTGCGTTGTCAACGGTCATTGGTCACACCTCTGTCACACGGAGGAGAAAGGATGGCTTCAATTAGAAAAAGAAATGGACTATGGCAAGTACAAGTTCGCAGTCGTAAAATCGGTTCAGCATCAAAATCATTTCACAAGAAGGCTGACGCTGTTGCATGGGCCAAGATCCAAGAAGCTTTGATGCAAACCGGTAATTGGAGAAACAGAGACCAAATAAATGTCACAGTAGGAGATTTAATGGGGAATTATTTGAATAAAGTAACCCCAACTAAGCGGGGTGCTGCTACTGAAACACGACGTCTAAAACGTTTGCTGACGGAAAATTCGTTAATGATCATAAGATTGGACGAAATAGAACCACATCACTTTGCAACCTTTCGAGATAAACGAATAAAAGATGGAAACCGTGCATGCCAGTATGATCTGGTTCTACTTCGGCATGCTTGGAACATTGCCCGTATTGAGTGGGGTTGGTCTTTAAGAGAAAACCCCATCAGCCTTATTAGGATGCCAAAAAATAACCCCCCACGAGAACGGCGGTTGAGACAAGGTGAATATGAGAAGCTAAAAACCGCAGCTCACGGCTCACGGTCTTGGTACCTTTGGCCCATTATCGATATTGCCATTGAAACTGCGATGCGGCGAAGTGAAATTCTTAGCTTGCAATGGGCTAATATTGAATTGAGCAAGCAACGTGCCCTACTGCCAATAACGAAGAACAGTCGATCCAGGTGGGTGCCACTCAGCCAGTTGGCAATAGAGCACATTAAGCATATCCCGCGGACCGCGGACCGCGTCTTTCCAATAACAGATGTTGCGTTTCGGCAAGCTTGGGATCGATTGCGCGTAAGGGCTAGCATCACAGATCTCACGTTCCACGATTTGCGCCACGAGAGTCTTAGCCGAAAGGTTGAGTCGGGAATGAATATTCCGCAGGTTATGGAAATGAGCGGGCACCGGACCGCAAGCCAACTGTTTAGATATATTCAACTTAATAACTAGGGGCCCGTGCCGTCGATGCAGACAAAAACCAAAAAGCATTTTTTCATTATTTGAAAAATACGGTTGATATTTCAGCAGTGAGTGTAAGGGCCATGATCAAAACGAACAATACGGAACCAAACAATACCAAGCTCTGCCTTGCAAAAAACAGATCAGGGAAGCCCTGCCAGAAGTACCCTATTGTTGGCAGAATGCGGTGTAGGCTACACGGTGGACTATCAACGGGGCCAAGGACCGAGGAAGGTAAAGCAAGAATTATTGCTGCTCATTATAAACATGGCAGACGTTCAAAGGCTTTTCTAGAAACGAGGAAAAGAATGTGGGCAGCGCTTCGGAAAAAAGTGATGGAAATGAAAATACAAGGGTATTTGTAGTTTGTTTAATAGCCATTCCTTTCCAAATCAGTGATTGTCTCATCAATTTTATCAACATTACTTCTGCAATTTAAACTTGACATGAAGGTACTTAAACCAGAAGTCGACACAATCATTCCTCCCCAATCGCTCTTGTAGTAACGCTTTAGCGCCATTTCACCAAAGATGTAATCAAGAAAAATTCGATCTCTACCAAATGTTATTTTGTTGTCGTCTGCTACCAATATTGTCATAGTTAAAATGTAGTAGGTGTTGGTGCTTTTTCACGTGAGTGGCAACCACTTCACGCATAGGAGCTGAAGGCCGGTACTTACGCTGTATTTTCTTGAAGTGTACAGCTTAATTTATCAACGTGATTACTAATAATTATTTAGCCTTAACAATTTTTATAAGTCGACCTTATGCAAAGTTATTTTTTCCTTTCTTCCTCTGATTTCAAACCCTTCAATAGTTTCAGAGGGAATGTTTTCACTCAATCTGATTTTCAATTCATCAGTTATTAATACCTTAGCATTTAGATCTTTACACGCATCACAGACTCTACTAGCTACATTTACCGTATCTCCTATTACAGTAAATTCTACTCTCTCAGCACTGCCCACATTACCGACAAAACAGGGACCAATGTGAATTCCGATACGGTGCTCTATTTTTGGCTCCCCATTATTTTCTCTTTCTTGCTCCCACTCTCTCATCTCTATTTGCATCTGCCGAGCACATTTCAATGCATTTTGAGCATCATTTCCTCTAGAAACAGGAGTTCCAAAAGTAGCCATAACCGCATCCCCTATAAACTTATCGACGGACCCCCCACATTCAAAAATAGTTTTTACCATTTTAGATTGGTACTGTGATAGAAGGCCCAAAACGTTTTTTGACTCCATCCCCTCAGATAATTTTGTGAAGCCAACAATATCTGTAAACATCACAGCAACATACTGTTCTGAATCAGCACTCTCAACGACTGAATATGAAGATTTCTTTATTTCTTCTCTTACTTCAGGAGAGAAATATCTTCCTAGCACTGCCGTAGACCTTTCTTGGGTCGCTGCATCTTCAATATTTTTCTCATTTCTCCAAGCTAATAGAATAGTACCGAAAATCATTACGGCTGCCGCCATCACGTAATTAACGAAGGTAAACTTATTTATAGCTAAGGAATCTGTTGCGATTTCTGTAGGATCCAGTGTGAAATATAGGCCATCAATTTGAAACATTTGAAATACAGTCAAAACCACCAAGGACTGAAAAAAAATCATTGCACCTAGCGTAATGTA
>CABZEG010000047.1 GCA_902524655.1 uncultured Alphaproteobacteria bacterium
CGTAGATACCTCAGAGACATTTTCCTTTCAGGCAGGTGTGGGTAATAACTCAGGTAACGATGTCTTTAGTGTGACCGTTAAGAATGCGGACGCAACAACATTGGATATCTTTGTAGCTAATGCTTCTGTTGCAACCGACAATGATGTCAATCTCTTATCACAAACGAGTGCTGGGTCGGCGATTACCGCGGTGGACGCAGCGATTGCGACCGTATCCAGTGAGCGTGCAAATCTTGGTGCGGTCTCGAACAGAATGGCCAGCACGATGGCAAACTTAGATCAAATCCGCGTAAATCTGACGGCGTCTCAAGGACGAATAGCCGATGCAGACTTTGCGGCGGAAACAGCGAATTTGGCCAAAGGCCAAATCTTGCAGCAGGCAGCGACGGCGATGCTCGCCCAAGCCAATGCGAGCAAGCAACAAGTCCTAACGTTAATACGATAGGAGATATATAGCCTTCAACCTAAAAGCTCTCTCTAGTGAAAACTAGGGAGGGCTTTTTTATTTAAGGTATGCTTAAAACAAAATTTTGAGCTTCTAAAGTGTTGTTAATCAACTAGCTTTGAGCGGCTAAAAAGTTTGCGTAGTTTAAATCTTCATATGTATCTATATCTATTGGGGATTTGTTTAACTTATAAGGCAGTGTTTTTTCTGAAAACAATTGATTATTGATTGAATTCAATGATGTTGCCGGAATTACGCACGCCCAATGACAAATAACTGATAAATCAGGATAATCTTGACGACGATAAAATGCATTTACATCAGGGTTATATGCCGGAATAATTCTTTTCTGGTCTAACTTTATTGATAGGTAAGGATGTTCAGATACAGGCTTTACACCGATGAGCCCATCTTCAAATAGGTGATGATGTGACTTATAATAATTTATTATATCAACAAGATCCTGACTAGTTCTAAATGGATATGTAGGATACAGTATTAGATACCAAACACTGTTATTTTGAGTTATACTTGAAAAAAAAGCGTCAAACTCCTTCAAAGTATCTAGCATTGATGCATTAGAGCCAGAGTTTTCGTCACTGCGCACTTGCGTCTTTGCGCCATTTTTTTGGGCAAGAGCCAAAATTTTCTTGGAGTCGGATGATACAAACGTTTCCTTAACTAAAGAGCAGGATTTGGATGCATTTATTGCAATCTCAACTAGAGTCTTCCCATTGACTGTTTGAAGATTTTTTTCTTTTACCCCTAAACTGCCGCCCCTCGCTGGAATTATAGAAACTATATCAACCACTTATTACAACTCTAAAATATCAAATATATTACCAGAGCTTATAATTTCTCTTATCTCCAAAAACAAGCTATCCGCCATCTCACTGTACTGTAATAAACTTCCATCATCGGTATAAATTAAATCAGTAGCATCATTCAGTTGCTCTACATAACGCTCTAAACCACTATCACATTTTGGCTTTCCGTTGATATACTGTATCCCAAAACCATCAAAAAGGGCCTTTTTCACAGATTGGTCATTGAACATTTCCGTTCCTGGGTAAGCAGTAGCCACGAACATATTTTTATTTATTGCTTCAGAGGCTAATTTGTATCGTGTTGAGTTTTCCTCATAGCTTGCCATTAAAACCTCTTCTTGCCATTTTATGAATGCTACAGTTGCCTGTAAATCGGCTAGGGTTTCCCCAGGATATCCCATTATCCAGGTGCAGTTGGCATGTATACCAGCCTCAACGGTATTTTTAATTCCGACCGTCATGGTACGCGGAACATCGAAGCCAAAAACGTTTTGCACACCATATTTAAGCATGGATCCGCCTTTACCCATAAGTTCAAGCATTCTTGGACTGGCACTTTCTGCCCCAAAACCGATATAGCGGCAGCCAGCATTGTACATACTGTTTACTCGCAGAGGTTCGTTGAGTTCTAGCACTCCGTTAGTACAATTTTTTATATCTGCTGCTTCATCAAGCCTAGCATGTGTCCCCCAAATAAGACCATTTTCTGTTGTCCAATTACTAATGAGTTTTTCAAGCTCGAAAATGCGCTTCCTGCTTACGGCAAAATTATCATCTACATATCCTAGAAAGTCTATTCCATATCTTTCTACATAATGCTTCATTTCGCAGAATAAGTTTTCAGGAGAACGAATGCCATAATTTCTTTCTCCTTGTGCTCCGCGAAAGCAAAATTTGCACGCAAACGGGCAGCCTCGACTGCTCACGGTATTAATACTTCTTTTCATACTAAATGAAGTAGCCGAACTATTTTTGGCCTCTTTTCCCCAAATAGGGGTATTGATATAATTTTCTAATATGTCTTTATTGTTGGGGTCTTGTGTCAATATATCCCAGTCGGGAAAGGGTAGAGCGTCTAGATCCTTTGGTCGCCCCCCGCCATAAATTGTATAAAGCTTTCCATTTAATATTGTGGTCTTTTCAGGGAAAACGACATCTTTAAGCATGCTCTCAGTCATTTTTCTTGAGTTTCTGATGATTTTTGCATCTCGAGCAATTTTCAAAATTACGTCGTCTCCTTCAGAGTGAGCTATTCCATCTAAATCTGGCATCCAATTAAGCAAGTCCTCTCTGAACTCAGTGGCAAGTCCACCACCACTTATTTTGTAACTAGATGGTGCCAGTTTATGCAAAATGTTGAGTACTTTCTTTTGCCATTTAAGAGTTGTAATCAGACCAGAAAGGGCTATCAGATCATAATCAGTATGGTCAGTAAAACCGCGTATTTTGTTCTCAGCCTCTAATTCCGACAATATTCGGCCATTCTCCAAATTTTTTTGTTCAGCAACTTCATCCATGACGCGGTAGCTGTTAAGATCCAGTATATCAACCTCGACTTTAAATTCCTTTAGTCGAGAGGCTAGAAGGCAAAGCCCAAGGGGTGCATTATTGGGTCTCGCTTGCTCCCGAATTGGCATATTGATTAGTAGACACTTAGCATCAACTAATTCAGACTCTTCAAATCCTTTACTTAGGCCCAATACATCTGTGTTTACCGGCAATCCAATAAATTTCTTGCTGCTGACGTTCACTAGAAGCCTCCCAAATCTTGTCTTTAGTGGACCATATCATCAAATTTAAAGCAAATCATGTGCCAAAAAAGTGTGATAAGGAAGTCTCCTTTTGTTGAGATAATAATTTTGAGAAAATCAATTTTATATTCAAAATAAGAGGCTTATGGCACGGTAATTGCGAATTTATTTAAACTAATATATATTATGTCGTTATACTTAGTACTAGGTTAAGGAATAAAAAATGAGTAGTGTTGACTATTTAAGTGCCTTGAACAAGCAAGGCTCCGGTTTAAACATAACGCAAATCGTTGATAGTTTGGTTCAGGCTGAAACGGCCCCACTCTCTAGTCAAATTGAGCAAAAAATTGAGAAGTCAAATCAACAGATTTCTGGCTATGCTGTTGTTGCTGCCGAACTAGGCAAGATGAAAGACTATACTGCAAGTATAAAAGGCTCAACTGCGTATTCTGTATCATCCGATAACGGAGCAGTTGGTGCCAGAGTAATTGATCAGTCCCAAGCTGCAGATTTCAACGCAAAGATATCGGTATCATCATTGGCTGTGGCGCAGACATTGGAGTTTACTGGTTTCAGCAGTAAATCTGATACTATAGGCACTGGCACGATAAATATAGATTTTGGTGATTGGTCATCCGGAAGCTTTGTAATGAATAATAATAAAACAGGCCAAACTATTACAATCAATGAATCAAACAATACCCTATCGGATTTAGCACAAGCTTTAAATAGTTTAGAAGGAGTCAATGCGACTGTAACGAATAAGGGGGATGGGACATATTCCCTAATTGTTAATTCTGCCACCGGTAGTAAAAATGCTATTAGACTGACAGCGACAGAAGATAGTGGTAGTACTGGATTATCTCAATTCGATAATGTAACAACCAATAATAGCAAGCAGGTCGTAGCAGCTGCTGATGCTCAGTTAAACATTAATGGAGTGGATATATCGCGAGAAAACAATACCATTACCGATCTCATTGATGGATACGAATTTAACTTAATGGGTGTGACGTCAACGGCCGCATCTGTTTCAGGTAGTGTTAATCCCGACTTAGCTTTTCAACAGGTAAAAGATTTTGTGGATATTTTTAATAGTGTGAATGGTACGCTATCAGAACTTACCAAGAAAGGTATTAACGGCGAAGAGGCTGGTGTTCTGGCTAGAGACGTTGTTTTGAGTGGTATTCAAAGAGAGCTGAGAAGCTTGGTTACAACTGGACTACCTGGATTTGATGATCGCACACGTTATATATCAGAGCTGGGGATTAAAACGGAAAGAGATGGGTCTTTAAGTATATCTGAAAGTGATTTTAAAAAAGCGTTTGAGAGAGAACCAATGCTTTTCGATGTTATGATTAACTCAATTGGCCGGTCAGATAACCCGTCTGTGCGGGTGTATAATGACAGTGAATATTTACGTCCAAAAGGAGGGGTTTATGACTTTGTTGCAGGTAGTACAGATGGTGTGGGAGCTACCTTAGGTGGCGCTTCATTGTCTGGTGGGGCCGTCGACAACGGAAATAATAGATACGCAGGTGTAACTGGCGATATAGCAGGCTTAAAGTTAGAAATGCCAAACAATGTAAGCTCGGCAACAATTTATTATGGTGAGAGTTTCTTAAGTAAGCTGACGAGTTATCTTGACGATGTCACCTCTCCAGTGGGGACACTAGCAAAAAGCACTGTTGAGGCCAATTCATCTATAACAGAGTATAATGAAGAAATGATGAAAATTGATGATAAAATAGCGTCGTTAACTGACAGATATATGACCCAGTTTTCTGCTATGGAGTCTGCTGTTACAAGCTTCAAAAAAACTGGTGAGTTTTTAACTGGTTTTATTGATTCACTCAATCAAAACGACTAAATAAAATTTTCTAAATTATAATACTAGTAAAAATGACACCTCAAACAGCTGATAAAGAGATGCCATCCTATCTTGTACGTTTGCAGGGTTTAGATGCCGCTCGAAGCAAAAGAATGTATATAGCGCTCACTAGACTTTCGGAAAAAGCAGTTGAGGCGCTCAAGAATAAAGATATGAAAAGTTTTAGCTCCCACACAGACAAAATGCGTCCATTATTAAGCTATATAAACATAAATTCCGTTACACTTAGTAGTCATCTAGCTAACCAAAAATTTGAATTTAACCTAAATACCGAGATTGATGAGGATGAATTAAAGGAGTTTGTACCTAAGTTAAGATCCAATCTGAAAACTATAGAAAATGCGCGAAATGCAATAGCCACTGTTCCATTTCAACCTGTTGTTCTTGCATCTCAGGAAATCACGGATTTGTATCTCGATCACTTTATCCCTATAGCCTGGGATTTTGATTTTGATGTCATAATTTTAGTAAATCTGGGTAATGAACGTTTGTTAGACTATCTTATCGAGAGAGGTCAAAAACGTTTTTTTTTAATTGGGCCCTCACTGGATGAAAGTATTATAGTTGATAAACTTGATAGGCCAGACATTTTATTTTGGGCCCATAAAGAAGCATCGGTTATCAGAGAGTTGTTTCTTGGAATAACGGGTAAGCCACCTAGTCAGTTTATTGCAATTGATTGCGGCGAAGAAAAGCAAGATTTAATGGAAAAAGAACGCATGATTTCCGAGGCGTCTACGGGAAGGCAGATGAGTTGGTGGAGATTTAATACCATTAATAGAGCAGACGCAGTGAAAACCTTAGCTAACCTGCATAATCTGGTGCGATTTAAACAAACCTCAGAACTTCATGGTAAATTTAAGGGAATACCCGGCGTTATTGTATCACCTGGACCATCTTTAATAGATAATATTAGCACTCTAAAAAAGGTAAAGGGGAGGGCTTTAATTATTTGTGTCTTAAGAGCTCTTGGAACGCTTCTCGAGAACGATATTATACCTGATATTGTCATTCAAGTTGATCCATTCAATCTCAAAGAAATGGGAGGTACAAAAAATAATAAAAAAATTAATTTATGGGATGAATGGATAGAGAAAAATGATCTTTCGAAAATAAAGCTCTTCATAAACTCACTCAATGCCGATCCAAATATATTTGATGTTCCGGCACAATCAACCATGTGGATGAATCCTGCTCTTCCTATCAGTGAATATCTCCCATTCGACGTATTTGATTATAAAAGAAATGGGGGTTCGGTCTCCCATTCGGCATTTGATATCATGATAGAGTTTGGATGCTCATCCATTGCTTTGGTTGGTCAAGACCTTGCTTATTCAAAAAATGGAGCAAATGTCTACACGGAGACCGCTACTACCAACAAATTTGGAGATGAGACTCATACGTCAAAGTTTGGAGACGATATTGAGGTGGAGGGGCTTAATGGAACAACAGTAAAGAGCAATAATGTATTTTGGAATTTTGCTCGTCATTTTACGTTTTTTTCAGAGCATCTAGATAAACAAATTAAGCTTTTCAATTGTACTGAAGGTGGGATGTATATAGATGGTTTTACCCATTGTACTCTTGAAAGATTTTTAGAGAATGAATGTTCTAAAGGAGTGGATAAAAAAATAGATGAGGTTTTACATTCTGAAACTAAAAGCTTCGACAATAAAAAGTTAGCAAATGTAGTCAATAAGTTCGTTGGCAAAAATCTTGTTTTAACGGAGGAACTTTCATCACTCTTAAAAAAAATTAGAAAAATAATAAATAAAAAAGAATTATCTTATGACGATCTTGGTGTTTTTGATAAATTACAAAACAGGATAATAAAAAAAATGGCTGAAAATCAGTTTTATACATTTGCGTTGCAAAAAGATATGCACATACTGGAGGCAGGTTTGAAAGCAGATAGCGTTGTTGAGACGCAAGTTGGATTTCATAAGGATTTTTTAATAGCGGCCGATCTAGTAAATGAAAATTTCAAATCTTATTTTTCTCATCAAAAGACCTTACTCAATAAAAATCAACAATATATATAGCCTTCAACCTAAAAGCTCTCTCTAGTGAAAACTAGGGGGGCTTTTTATTTTAATAAATTTGGGTAGTGCGAAAGAACAAACATCTTCTAATGGTTAAGCTTTTCAACTTGAATATCTTTCATAAGAAATATTTTGACTTGATGATTACTAATAAAGGAGATCCTAAAAGGAATACGCACTAGTGCATAGAAGGATTCGACATATTTTTGTAAAAGGTTTTTTTTAAGATTGTTGTAGAAAATATTAAATTTTCAATTCTGTTATCTCTGGCACGCAATTTGCGGTGTTTTCAACAGTATACTAAGTCTGTGAGGAACTCTGCATGGCTAATTGCTTTACAATAATAGTGCTTAGAAATAAAGGAGACGCTAAAAAAGTAACCAAACAACAGGTTCTTGGAAAGCACTTTTTTAAAGGTTTTACAGAGCTAGTAGCTTATTTTAGCTCTCAAATTGTTGGTCTGAAAAAATTGATTAAAAAGTGGGACCTCAAAAGTGGTCTAGCCCATATAAACACTGATTGGTTAAGAATAAAAAAGGTTCTTATTGAGAAGGTTACAATTAGAACCCCTTTTTCTTGCTTTAGTGCAGAAATGAAAAAATATCATTATTACAATGGTTTTTAAAGAACAAAAAGTAGAAATGTTTAGGAATTAAAAGAATGAGACTAGAAAATAAAAAAAAGGATCTTCCTAGCCACGTAGCAAGATTACATGGATTGGATATTTCTAGAAGTACACGCATTTACAAGACTCTAAGCAAGCTTTCAATAAAAGCGGTTGAAGCTCTTAAGGCAAAAAACATGAGAAGCTTTAGTTTTTTCTCAGATAAAATGCGTCAGCTATTAAATTACATCAATTTGAATGCTGTTAGACTCACTCAACACCTTAGCGAAGACAATTTTAGAAATGAGACTGAAAACGGTAGTTATTATTCCGAGATAAAGGATACAGTTCCGATACTAAGACAAAATCTAAAAATTATAGATGATTCGCGCAAAGCCATGTCTTCTATTCCTTTTCATTCTTCTATGTTTGCATATCAAGATATTACAAATGCTTATTTAGATTATGTCATACCGCTTGTATGGGATTTCGAATTCGATGCAATTATTCTTATTAATTTAGATGATGTACGTTTGTTAGATTATTTAGTCCAAAGGGGACAAAGACGATTTTTCTTAATCGGGTCATCATTAGATGATGAGACTATCATAGCTAGTCTAAATAAAGATGGAATATTGTTCTGGGCTTACAAAGACGAGTCAATAATTATGGACATGTTTATGTCAGTTACTGGCAAGCCTCCTGGGAAGTTTATAACCATAGACTGTGGATCAGAAAAACAAGACCCTAAAATAATGCAAAAGATCTTGTCGGACGCTGAGCAAGGGCGCACAGCAAACTGGCATAGGTTTAATACAGTTAATCGTGCAGATGCAGTTAACATCCTAGATAATCTGAATAATTTAGTATCCTACCAACAGGCTTCGGATTTTCATGGAAAATTTAGAGATATGCCCGCAGTAATTGTATCGCCTGGCCCTTCTCTTGAGAAAAATATCCATATTTTAAAAAAAATGGGAGGTAAAGCCGTTATCATTACAGTGTTGCGTGCCCTTGGCACTCTTCTAGATAACCAGATTGTTCCCGACATTGTTGTTCAAGTTGATCCCCACAATTTAAGAGAGATGTTGTCGGAGCAGGGTGACACTAGCTCTAATTTTTGGAGCGAATGGATAGACAAAAATGATTTTTCTAAAGTAAAAATCTTTATCAGCACTATGTATGGTCACTCTAGTATTTTTGATGTTCCAGCTCAAAAGACTCTCTGGATGAATCCTTCGATGCCACTTAAAGGACATTTGCCGCTAGATATTTTTGACTACACACGAACTGGTGGCTCAGTAGCGCACTCGGCTTTCGATATAGCCATAGAATTGGGTTGTACGTCCATAGCGTTAGTAGGGCAAGACCTTGCTTACTCCCGAGATAATAATGTTTATGCAGCTGGCGCAGCAACTCATAGAAAAGGTGATGAAATTAGTTTTTCAAAATTTGGAGAAGATATAGAGGTGGAAGGTAGTGATGGTAAACCGATTATGACCAATAACGTATTTCTGAACTTTGCACGACACTTTACATATTTTTCTGAAGGGCTCCAAGAAACAAACATTAAGCTTTTTAATTGCACTGAGGGAGGCCTATTTGTAGAGGGGTTTACACATTGCAAACTCAAAATATTTTTAGAAAAGGAATGTACCAAGAGCATTGAAAGTCAAATAAAGGAAATAATAAAAGAAACAACTCAAAATCCGATTGCAAGAAAACAACGATTTGATTGTATGAAGAAATATATAGGGAAGAATATTTCGTTGGCAGAGAATATTTCTTTAAGATTATTAAAACTCAAAAGAATTATAAAGAGAGAAACGTTTTCTGAAATTGACTTGGAAAAATTTGATAAGCTTCAACATAAAATAATAAATTTAATGGGTAGTAATTATTTTTATACAATAGCACTTCAAAAAGACACTCATATATTACAGGCTGGGCTAAAAGCAGACAGTTCAATCGAGTCGCAAATTGGATTTCACTCTGACTTTTTAAAGGCAGTAGAAACGGTAAACAATAGATTTAAGTCAAGCCTTTCAAAGCAAAGAAAGTTATTCATGCGTGAGTCTGCTG
>CABZEG010000048.1 GCA_902524655.1 uncultured Alphaproteobacteria bacterium
ATCTTTGATTGCGTGCACCGGGTGTAATTCTGCTGCAACACTCTATCCTGTGCTTCCACTCTTGAATGAGGGGATTATTAATTGCGATAATTTAACAATTAATCTAGGATCGGGAGTATCGGGTGCTGGTAGAGACGCAAAGCAAAATATTATTCATGCTGAAGTTTCTGAAGGTGTTAAACCATATAATATTGGCAAACACAGGCATATCGCTGAACTAGAGCAAGAGTTTAAAAAAGCTACAAAAAGTAAAATTGATATTACATTCGTTCCACACTTATTGCCTCAAAATAGAGGAGTTCTGGTGTCTGTACCTATACCTTCTCCTGCTTCCATAGTTCATAAAACTCTCGAAGATTTTTACAGTAAAGCACCTTTTATAATTATTTTGCCAATTGAGGAAATACCTGCTACCCAACATGTTAGAGGCTCAAATTTTTGCCATATTGGTGTTATTTCCGATCATAATAAAAACAGAAGTGTCGTTATTTCAGTTCTCGATAACTTGATAAAGGGCTCTGCAGGTCAAGCTATTCAGAACGCTAATATAATGTTTGACTTTGACGAGACATCTGGTCTTATGGAAAGTCCAATTTTTCCTTGAAATGAGCAAATATAACAAAAAAAAAATACGGATAATGTTTATTTCGTTTGGAATGATTGTTTTAACAGTAACAACTATCATATTGTTAAATGCATTTCGCTCAGGCATTGAATTTTATAAATCTCCCACGCAGCTACTCGAACTGAAAGATGATACAATAAATTTACGGGTCGGTGGTCTTGTAAAGAGAAATAGTATAAAAAGTACAGGCGTCGACGTCTTATTTGTAATAACAGATGGTACTAACGAAGTTAAAGTTAAATATACTGGAGTATTACCTGACCTTTTTGCGGAAGGACGAGGAGTTATCGTTAGAGGTAAATTGAAAGAAAATGCTTTTGTAGCGTCCCAAGTATTAGCCAAGCATGACGAAAAATATATGCCTCGCGAAATCCAAAAAACTTTGAATAGTGATTACTCTAATTAACAGTCAAATTTTTATAAAAAGTGATGATAAAATTGTTGCAGCTCCTACCAGAATAAGCATGCTAACCAATGCCAAAATGGGGTCACTATTTTCAATGTTCCAACCCAAAACACCACTTGCGATTGCTGACGTAGTGACCATTAAAGCTGAACTTATACCAGAGGCACTTCCAGCTAAACTTGGAACTGCCTGAATAATCGCAGTATTTGCAACAGGCCATATTATTCCCGTTCCAAAAGCCATGATAATCATCGGCACAAAAAAAGCCAACTGATGCCCATATAAATTCGAAGTTACAAATGATAAGGATGGTCCAATCATTAATAGTATCGACCCTAAAATTAAAAGAAGCCTCGTAGAAAATCGGTTTACTAGTTTTCCAACAATTATGTTCCCAGGTACAAATCCTAAAGGCATTAAGGCAAGCAGGATTCCAATTTGTGATGGAGATAGACCATACACTTTTGCTGCAACGAATGGGGCTCCTACAAAAAATATTCCAAATATTGAAAAACTGAATGCAGAGACCAAAGTCGGAGGCCAGAAATTCATTGATGAAAGTAGCAGCGGGTAGGATTTTATTTGGTTTATTATGCTTTCTGATTTATTAAAGTTTGTTTCTTTCAGATCAAAAATAATAAGAACAAAAAGCAAGAGACCCAGTGCTGTAAGAAAATTAAAAATTTGCATCGAGCCGAAAAAATCTGAAATTAATCCTCCTAATAATGGTCCTATAAGGGGCCCTATGGCCATTATGGTTGAAATATACCCAAACATAATAGTTGCCTTATTACCTTTATAAATATCTCCTACAATCACTCTGGCGAGTACCATTCCCGCAGCAGAAGAGGCTTGCAGAAATCGAAAAAAAAGAAATACATATATATTTTCAGAAAAATAAGATCCTAAAGAGGATAGTATGAATATTATGAAAAAACCGATAGCAACTGGCCTCCGTCCAAAACGATCAGACAATGGACCGGCGATTAAATTGACGATTGCGGCCCCTATAGAAAACGCAGAGACACTGAGTTGAATGGTTCTATAATCACTCGAAAAAATTATTCCCAAATCTGGTAGGGCTGGAACTATAATTACTTGTGCTAAAATATATATTCCAGCTATAGCGGATAAAGTAATATTTGTAGGTGCTGCATAAGTCATTTATAAAAGTTCTTTTTTTAAACTGTTCATTCGATAGCATAATATTAAGTGAAGTAAAGCTTTGATTGGCTAAAGACAGCCTATGAGCTTAGCTTTCTGAAGTGTTAAGTTAAGTATTGTATCAATATAGGGGGTAGGGGAGCATGTTAAATCACCCAACTCTTTGACTGCTATGATAATTGAATCTATCTCAATCCGTTTACCTGCTTCTATATCTTGAAGCATAGAAGTTTTATGTGCCCCAACTTTTCTAGCTCCATCAATCCTCTTTTCTATCGACATATTTATCTTTGCTCCTAATTCTTCAGCAATTATTTTCGCTTCAGTCATCATTGCTCTTACAATTGCCTCAGTCCCTTGGTCGTTGCAAATTTGTTCCAGAGTGGCCCCAGTAAGTGCCGATATCGGATTGAAACTGAGATTTCCTATTAATTTCAACCATATTTCATCGCGAATATTTTTTTGAATAGGTGCTCTGAACCCCGCTCTCTTTAAGATGTCCGAGATGAATTTCAATCGATCACTTTCACTCCCCTCGGGTTCACCTAGACTAAATCTGTTTCCAGCGATATGCTTGATTGTTCCTGGTTTTACTATCTCACAAGCAGGGTAGACAACTGATCCCACAATGTTATCTAGAGGTAGAATCGTATCAATAAGTAGATTTGGGTCTAAGCACTTTATTTTATAATTTGCATACTTATTATCTAATTTATGAAAATACCAGTGAGGAATGCCATTCATACAAGTAATTATTGTTGTATCTTTCCCAATAAGAGGCTTAATTGCTTGAAGACTAGGTAAAAGTGCGGGTGACTTGATTGTTAGGAAAAGATAGTCTTGAACTCCTAATGATACAGGTTCATCAGTGCAAGTAACAATTGCAGTCTTTTCTTCTCCTGTTGGATCAATAAGAGTAAGGCCATTTTTTTTCATAACCTCTAAATGCTGCCCTCTTGCAATAATGCTCACATTAATTCCAATCTTTTCTAAATTTACTGCTAAAAGACCTCCAATTGACCCACCTCCGAAGATACAAATTTTCATGGTTCAAGTCCTAATTTTTTGGCAAGTCCAATTCTCTGTATCTTTCCTGTATTCCCTTTAGGAATTTCATCAAGAATTAAGATCGGTTTAGGAATTTTAAAAGTTGTTATTAACTTGGAAAGATGTGTCCTCAAGTCTTTACTATCGATGTTTGTACCATCCTTTAAGACTACAGCAGCAGCAATATCCTCTCCCAATTTTTCATGGTTTACTGAAAAACATACAGCTTGGAAAACTGCTTCATGTTTCATAAGAGCTTCATCAACCTCTTGAGGAGATATTTTTTCACCTCCCTTATTAATAATTTCTTTAATTCTGCCTGAAATAAATAAAAACCCATCCTCATCGAATTTTCCTAGGTCCCCTGTTTTAAACCATCCATCAAAAAAATTTTCTTTATTTGCTTTTTCGTTGTTTTTATATCCTTTAGTTACGTTTGATCCCCTAATAACTATTTCTCCGACCGTATTTGCGACAGTCATCAGCTTATTATCTCTAAAAAGTGCTATTTCTGGGCCCGCAGATTTACCCACAGACCCTGGTTTTCTAATGCTATCCAAAAAATTTGAAGCCATTTGATGTGAGGCTTCTGTCATCCCATAAGCTTCAATAACGGGGCACTGAAAAGCATTTTCTAGCGCTTCTATTGTAGCTACTGGCATTGCAGCAGAAGATGACCTTAGCAATCTCAAGCTTGACCTTTGAATAATTTCTTTATTTCTTGAAGCTCTCGATAAGATAGCCTGATACATAGTAGGTACAGCTGTTATCCATGTAGGTTTAAAGTTTTTTATATTCCCATAAAAGGTCAGCGCATTAAAGCCGCTAGTACATACAACACTTGAGCCTGTAACAATTGATGATAGTAGAGAGGCAATCAAGCCATGGATATGAAATAGTGGCATTATATTCATGCCTTTATCTTTTTTCTCAAGCTGAAGCACGCGAGCGATATTTAATGCTGAGGATATTATGTTCATACTGGAGAGCTGTACCTGTTTAGGCCGAGACGTTGTTCCCGAAGTATGTAATATTAAACAAATATCATCGGCTTTATTTTGATCAAGCAAACATTTAGAGGGGGTCGACAAAGATTTTATTGAAAGTCTATTTTTTGGAGAATAATTAGTCAGGTAGAAGAGTTTTATTTTGAGTTGTTTTGCTGCCTCTAGTAGATCATTTGAAGCATTATCATCAGTAATTATAAAGTTACAATCTAGGTCTTTTAAAAAAAATAAAAACTCACCTTTCGTATAATTGGGGTTAAGAGGAGAAACCGTTATATAATTAGCGAGGGCTAAAAAACTGATCGCCATATCAACCCCGTTGGGGAGTACTAAAGCACAAATTTTATTATTTTCCATATCTATTGATGAAAGTTGTTTGCCAAACTCCTCGATATTTTCTACTAAATCTTCGTACTCCAATTCTAATCCGTCATCACTTAAGAGACATTGACCTCTATGCCCTTTCATTATCTCAATGACTGATTTACTAGTTAAACTTGTGACCAAAATATTGCTCCAAATTATTTAAATGAATTACACTAGACCTATATTAATATTTAATAATTTGCTACTACTAAAAACATAAATAAAATTCTTTAGAAACTAACGTTATGACCTCAAAAAGACTATCCGCACTTGTCCTGTTAACGGTTCTAATTTCATGGCCTCTACGTACATATTCGTCAGACTATGTTTTCTATTGCGCACCATGGAAAGAGATAAAGAACAAAAAAACCTTTAAAAACAATTTTTCGATAAAAATTAACAATTCCTCCTTATCTATTTTGGGAGGCGACTTAGACATAAATTTTTTTGAATTAATTTATTCTCATCCCTCATTTTATCTGTTTTCTTCTCCATCTGGAGTTTTGCTAAATATTAGTAGGGGATCTGATCTCAAAGAAGTAACACTTTGGCAGAATATGAGTAACGAGCAGTTGTTTTATGTTTCAACGTGTAATAGATAATATTGATGTTTAAGTTTATATGTACATGTTTAGCGTGCGTTTTCTCGGTCTGCGTAAGTTTTGCAAATGAGCAGACTTACAACGGTCTAGTAAAACGACAGATTAAAGAAAAATTAATTCGGGCAAATGAAGTGATAAAAAGCAAACAGCTTGATAGATATAGAACTTTTTCAATAATTGTAGATGACCAACTTGTTTATTGCCATTATGAACAGAGGCGTAAAACCAGTTTGCCATTGATTATTTGTTATTAACCGTTAGAAAAGTAAGAAATGCTAGGAGAGAAATTATGAACGGATTGGAAAGCTTTATTCCTATAATACTTATATTTGTAATTATGTACTTTTTATTGATCAGACCCCAACAGAAAAAAATAAAGGAACATAAAAACATGGTTGATAATCTTCGAAGAGGAGATCAGGTTCTGACGCAGGGTGGTATTATCGGTAAAATAACAAAGGTTAAAGACGGTGAAGAAATAGAGGTAGAGTTAGCGAAAGATGTAAAAGTTTCTATTATAAGATCTACTATAGTGAATGTGCTTAGCAAAACTGAGCCTGTTAAAAAATAAATGCCACAACTTAGTTTTTTTAGGATATCTTTAATTGCAACTATTTGCTTGATAGCACTTTTGTTTGCATCACCTAATTTTTTTTACAATACAGTTGATAAAAAGATCAATAGTCCTTCTCAGCCATCTCCATGGCCTGATTTTATGCCATCAACACTCGTGAAACTTGGTTTAGACCTCAGGGGCGGTGTTTATATGCTGTTAGAGGTAAAGACGGAAGACGTGATAAGAGAGAAATTTGATTTTCTTTGGACTGATATTCGAAGCTCTTTAGTTAAGAAAAGAAAAGAGCTAGGTGCAATTCGAAGATTAGATAGTTCGACCGAACAACTCAAAATTGAAATTGGCAACTTGGATAGTATAGATTTTGCAATAAGGGAGATAGAGAAATTTAACTCTTCAACGGAATTATTTTCTTCACGATGGTCGGGATCCGTAACTAGAGATGTGCTTGAAATAAATTCGGAAGATAATATTGTTACAATCACTTTTTCTACTGAGCATTTAACAGCCTTAGAAAAGCAAGTTATCGATCAATCACTAGAAATCATAAGAAGAAGGGTTGATGAAACTGGTACAAGAGAGCCAACTATCCAAAGGCAAGGGAGAAAAAGAGTCTTGGTACAAGTACCCGGGTTAGGTTCAAGTGAAGAGTTAATATCTCTTCTTGGAAAAACAGCAAAGTTAACTTTTAATGAGGTTGTTTCGATGGATACAAACTCAAGCTTTCCGGCAAAAATGGATGAAATGGTAATTGGTTCTGAACAAAATACAGATTTGTTTTTTCTGCTCAAGAAAAGGCCTGTCGTTTCTGGAGAGAACTTGACCAATGCACAGCCATCTTTTGACGAGAATGGCTTGCCAGCAGTTTCTTTTAGTTTTAATCCCTCAGCTGCACTAAAATTTGGGAATTATACAAAAGAAAATATCGGTTCGCCCTTTGCCATTGTTTTAGACGATGTGGTAATTTCAGCACCGACTATTCGCAGCCACATACCTGGAGGTTCAGGCATTATAACTGGTAATTTCTCAGTAGAGGAGAGTAATAGGCTTGCCATTTTACTGAGAAGTGGGGCATTGCCAGCCGAGATCGAGGTATTGGAATTAAGAACTATTGGCCCAGAGTTGGGACGTGACAGTATTAATGCTGGAAAAGTAGCAGCAATTATTGGAGGTTTTCTTGTTCTAGTTTTTATGTGGTTGAGCTATGGTCTATTTGGTATTTTTGCGAACGTTGCTCTAATGCTTAATATTATCTTAGTTATGGCATTACTTTCGGTTCTCGGTGCTACCCTGACCTTGCCCGGCATAGCTGGGATAGTTTTAACAATTGGCATGGCAGTTGATGCCAATGTACTTGTTTTTGAACGCATAAAAGAGGAGATTAAAAGGAGCAGTTCTATTTATAATTCAATAAATATTGGATATGAAAAAGCGTTATCCTCAATTGTTGACGCAAATGTTACAACGATGATTGCGGCTGTCATTCTCTTTTTCTTTGGATCTGGACCTATAAAAGGCTTTTCAGTGACTTTGGGTTTAGGAATTATTACGTCTGTATTTACCGCGTTGCTGATAACTAGACTTTTTATTGACGCATATATTTTATTTTATAAACCAAAAGTTTTGAGGGTATAAATGTTATTTAGAGGGCTATTTAATCAGTCAAAAGAAATTGAGTTTTTTAGATTCTCTAACCTACTCTCGTACATATCGCTAGGAGCTATATCTGCCTCAATCTTTCTATTTTTCATTCTGGGCCTGAATTACGGAATAGATTTTCGTGGCGGTACTATGTTCATGGTATCAAGCACACAAAAGATTAAGGTTTCTGATATTAGAAATTCATTGAGTGGTACAATTTTAGGAGATATCTCTATATCACAAGCAACCAATCCATTGGAAACATTAAGCGCTGGAACTTTTGGCAGCACCGACAATATTTTTATAATTAAAGTTGAAAAAACAGAAGGCATTAATGTTGAAACCAAGGTCAAGAGCTTACTAAAAAATAGTGTGCCAAATATAAAGTTCTTACAAATTGAGTCCGTTGGCTCTAAGGTTTCATCAGAGCTTGTAAGAAACGGTATGCTAGCCGTTTTTTTTGCTGTTATATCCGTTTTAGTATATATCTGGCTTAGGTTTGAGTGGCAATTTGCTCTCGGAGCAGTTCTCGCACTTATCCATGATGTCATTTTGACGGTAGGCGTTTTTTCAATCTTGAGGTACGAATTTAACCTTTCAATAATAGCAGCTTTACTAACTATTATTGGGTACTCATTAAACGATACTGTTGTGGTGTTTGATCGAGTAAGAGAAAATCTAAGAAACTTTAAATCTTTGCCATTATTGAAAGTTTTGAACTTATCGATAAACAACACTTTGAGTAGGACAATAATGACTTCCGTAACTACTTTATTAGCACTTTTTGCTCTCTACTTTCTGGGTGGCGATGTAATTAGAGGATTTACGTTTGCTATGATATGGGGTGTGTTAGTAGGAACTTATTCATCGATATTTGTAGCAGCAAAGATTCTATTGATACTTAATGTTAAACGAGACTGGGATGAAAAAGATTCTAAAGCAGGAACTCAATTTTAATACATTGAACTATTGCTAAACAAACAATTTATGCTAATAAAGAATATTATTTAAAGGAGATAAAAAATGGCATTTGAACTTAACGACCTGCCTTATAGCCACGATGCTCTTGAGGCATCAGGGATGAGTAAAGAAACTTTGGAGTTTCATCATGATTTGCATCACAAAGCTTATGTTGATAATGGTAACAAGCTTATCTCAGGAACGGAGTTCGAAGATATGGCGCTTGAAGATATAATTACAAAATCTTATGATGCATCCGCTATTGCTCAGTCTGGTATTTTTAATAATGCATCACAGCACTGGAACCATATGCAGTTTTGGGAAATGATGAGTCCCAATCAAACAGGGTTACCGAGTGAATTGGAGTCAGCTATAGATGATAGCTTTGGTTCTTTCGAAAAGTTTAAGGACGATTTTTGTGCTTCAGGAGTTGGCCAGTTTGGATCTGGTTGGGTATGGCTTGTCAAGTCGAATGACGGTGGACTAAAAATCTCAAAGACCGAAAATGGCGTTAATCCATTGTGCCATAATGAAATAGCTCTTTTGGGATGTGATGTTTGGGAACACTCATATTATATAGACTTCAGAAATAAGAGACCTGCCTACTTGGAAAATTTCTTAGATAAGTTAGTTAATTGGGAAAATGTAGCCTCAAGAATGTAGTAGCCAAAACTCCCAACCTTTTTCTATATTGAACCTTAAGTACTTATTTTATTTAATTTTAGGTACAGTCATTTGGGGACTGTCCCCAATTTTTTATGATCTCCTATATAATGTCTCTTCAATCGAGATAGTGGCACATAGATCGGTTTGGTCAGCAATATTTTTAATTCTTTATCTTTATTTTTTTTTAGGCTTGAATCGTAAATTATTCCAAAAAGGGTTAAATGAATTAGGCTTACTTTTTTTGGCCGGGATATTAATCGCCATTAATTGGTATGGTTTCATTTATGCAGTAACCTCAGGGAATGCACTTCAGGCTTCACTGGGCTATTACATATTTCCTCTG
>CABZEG010000049.1 GCA_902524655.1 uncultured Alphaproteobacteria bacterium
TGACCAAAAATTAGATATGGTAAAAATATATTAAAATTTTAAGGCAGATGGGGCGCTAACCTTGATCAATTAAAAATTTATTTAGAAATGCTAATGTTTTTCATTTGCTTGAAAGATGTGAAAGCTTTACCTTTCTAACCGTGGACTAAGGCAACCAAGGTTTGCCAACTATTTTTTAGGAAACTTTCAAATAAATCATGGAGAAAAAATGTCAGGACTTAGAGAAAATTCAGATCAAATTTGTAGCGTTATTCAAGTAAGCGTAAAAGGAGATCCTGATGAGTTTAAAAATTGGGTTAAAAATTGATCATCAAAATATGTTTTAGATTTAAATGAAGAGAAGCTGATAAGTTATGAATGGCATTTTTCTGATGACGGAAAAGAAGCGACATTAGTAGAACTTCTTGTAGATAGTGACGGATATATGCAACGCTTAAAAAATCATATGGCTAGCCCCATTGCAGTAGAAATTGCAGATCTAATTGATTTTAAGGGTTGGCATATTTATGGAAATGCAAAACCAGATTTAAAGGAAGCACTCAAGCCTATGGGAGCAACTTTTCAAAGTTACTTTTTCGGATTTAATCACTCAATATAAAGAGTCTAAAATCTTAACAGAGATTGACATAGAGAAGCTTTTACAACAATAGACTGGTGTCAGGTATATACCTTTCAAAATATCAAGAAGTTAATGAATAAATTCATACGACAAATAAACATCGTAAAAAATAACGACTTAGAAACACTAGAAAACCTCTTACATGACGATTTTATGTTCATTCGTGAAAGTGGAATCGTTACAAGAGATGAATTCGTAGAACATATAAAAATGCTACGAACTGAAAGTGGGGGACTTAAATTTCTGGACTTTAAATGTTGCTACGAGGATGAAAATACTCTTATCTGGCAGGATCTTTTTCACGATCCAAAAGATAACAAGCGTTTCATTGTTACCAATTTTGACGCTTATAAAGAAAACAAATTGTGGAGGACAATGATTAATCCATTAGTGGTCCACTCAGCTCTGGAAAAAATAAAGTAATATATCTACTTATTATCTCTTTTTGCCTTCACTCTCACACGCTTTGGCTGTTGCTTCGGCTTTGCTCCAAGCTTTGTTACAAGCAAGATTGTGGTTAATGTTGCTATGAATATTATCATATTTTACATGTAGTAGGTGTTCGTGTTTTTACAAGTGAATATAAAAAACTAACCGTTACTATACAGAGAAAGTGATTAGACTATCTATCAGTTATAGAAACATACATCTTTAAGGGTTAACAGTTTTAAACCAAAGATCACTTCTTTCTGTCCACTGTATACGTTTCTTATCACCCTCTATTATTTCATCAAAAGTGAGTGATTTAAGTTCACTATCATCTTCCTCGTTATCTACAATTTCTTCTACCATTTCGTGCTTAACATTGATGTCACGTCCAAAGCGTTCATAGAAACCACGTCTCATGTTTTCCTCTAATTCACTGGCATATCCGTGATGCATTATGAAGCTGTCATGAATGGGTAAAGCTGGAGCATCTATGGCTGCAAACTGCAGCATTATGCTTTCAGCTATTGAACTATCTTCAAATTGAAGTTGATTACCCAATCCAGTGAAAAACAAATGCTGTATGGGCTTATGAGCGTCCAAAACAGCCTGTCTGAGGTCTCTCCATGTCATTTCTAATGGATCTAAGTCAATGTTCTCAGGCTTGCTTGTGAGGGCTGTAGACGCCTGTATCATAGCATTAAAAGCTTGTTTTACGGTATCACGATGTTCACCATCTAAAACTCTGTTATACGCATCTTCACTTCCCAATTCTAAGTGATATGCAGCATAAATCATGTTGGGATTAAGCTGAGAATAGTCGTATTCTTTCGTCTTCTTCGTATCTATCGTAATGAACTGTCTATATTCACTCGGTACATTCTGCCACCATCCTCTGTAGAAACGTCCTCCCTCTTTAAATGAGCCATTGGTAAAGATGCGAACAAGAAACCGTTTGGATAAATCTATTGGTTCTTTTTCATTAGAGGAATTAATTCGGTCAGCAATAGTAGCGTATTCGGAATCTTTTACATAGAGATCAACCCAATGCTTGCTAAAGGTTTTATTGATAATACGTAGGTTTTCTCTCCACTTTTCTGTTGACGCAGTATCTTCATAATCAATTAGTTCCTTTCTACCCTCTATTCTGTCTCTTAGAAGAATGGTTTCACTGTTTAAGTCAGGTGTAAGGGCAATAGCAGGGTGTCCATCCAGCTGACTAAATCTATCCAGTAATTCATCTTTGGCAATAAAGCGTGTAGCTGTACCTCTCTTAGTTTGAAGATTAAATTCAGGTTCATGGGTTATTTCAATAAAGTTTAGCTTCAGTAAACCCTCAAAGGCAGCCATAGTGGGTCTATAGGTAAGTTTAGGATCTCTGTATCTGGGATTATCAGAGTAATGCCCAGATCGCTTATGCATTATAGTTTCTCTAACAGGAACACTTTTAGATGCTAACCATAAATCTTTAAGAATATATTCAACTGAGTACTGAAAGGATGATTGTTCTTTTTCAGTACGAGACCTTTCTCTACTTTCCCTGCTTTCTATGAGGGATATTACTTCATTAACCAATTCATTGAACATGGGGATCGCTTATACTGAGATTATACTCTAGGTGTATTTTAAGATATGTATATTTATCACTTAAGTGTTATTTTATAGTTTCTATACTTATAGTTTAGTAACCACTTTCTCTGTATAGTAACAGTTATTTTAATCTCCGATAATTTAACAAGAATAAAATTCGTATATACGTTTATTATTATCGCACTGCACTAGTAGTAAAAATCTTTGTAAAAATAAATATGTTTATTTTCTGAACTTTAGATATACCTTAATAAAAAATTAAAGGAAAATAAAATGAGAGAACTATTTAAGTTTCATGATCAGAGCTCTGCCCCAGCAGAAAGCAAACAATTGCTGGAAAAAGTTAAGGCTTCTTCTGGAATGATACCCGGGCTCTATGCGGTGCTTGCCGAGTCTCCTGAAGCTCTTAAAGCATATGTGGAGTTGGGAAAAATTTTCAGTCAATCAAGTCTATCTGATGAAGAAAAGACTGTTGTATGGCAAACAATAAATGTTGAACACGAGTGTAAGTTTTGTGTTCCTGCACATACCTTGGTTGCGAAGCTTATGAAAGTTGATGAAACGATAACAAACGCTCTGCGAGATAAAACTCCCCTCCCAAATGAGAAGCTTGAAAAGCTAAGAGAATTTACTCTTATTTTGGTGCGTAATCGGGGAAAAGCTACTGAAGAAGACGTATCGGCATTTATAGAAGCTGGTTTTACCAGAAAAAATATTCTGGAGGTAATTATTGGGATATCGCAAAAAGTTCTTAGTAACTACACCAACTATCTTGCTAACACTCCATTAAACAAAGAATTTCAAGCTTTTGCTTGGTAGATTATTTATCAGTTATTTCTTACATTAATGTAACACCCTATCTGCTGCACACTCCAAGAACATACTACGTGCATACCAAAGGTGTCCTATGCAATAGAGGGAAAATCATAATTTTATTCTAGCCAAGCTTTGTTTCAAATTGAAAAGGGCGTTAATTGTAGCTTCTACAAAATTAGAAAATGACTTTATGTAGGTCCACTTTTTCCTTACGACCTCTAATTGAGAAGTTCTTAATTACTTCCGATTTTGGCTTTTCACTCAAATGCCTCATAAAATCATCTGAGATTAAAAAGTTGCAACCAACTTCTTTGCAAGCTTCACAAATTCTACTGGCCAGATTTACTGCATCTCCTATCACTGTATATTCAACTCTCTGATCACTTCCTGCGTTCCCAGCAAAACAGTTTCCATAATGAATGCCGATCCTATGCTTTATTTTTAAATTACTCGGAACCGACGTGTCGCTATCCCACTTATCCATTACAAGCTGCATTTCTTTAGCACAATTCAAAGCATTTTGTGCATCGTTTCCTCTAGATACAGGCGTTCCAAAAGTAGCCATAACAGAATCCCCAATGAATTTATCCACCGTACCCCCATTGGCAAAAATGGCATCAACCATCTTTGTTTGATACTTGGAAAGCAACTTCAATACCTGATTGGGTTCCATGTTTTCAGAAAGCTTGGTGAAACCAACTATATCTGTAAAGAGTATAGCTACTTTTTTTTCGTTACTAGATTTTGTGTTGAGAAAACTTTCATTCTCTATTTCCTGTCTTATATCCGGTGAGAAATATCTCCCAAGAGTAACAGATGAGCGCTCTTGCTTTGCGGCATCATCAGTAACCTTTTCTAATCGCCAAGCAATCCAAATCGTAGCTAACACGATAATTGCTGACACCTGAATATTCCCAATGAAGATATATTGGTTCATTGCCATTGGATCGGAAATGATGGTTTTGGGATCTGTGGTGAAATAAAAAGTAGGTATTGATAAAATTGTATAAAGAGGTGGAACAATATTAAGTAACGAAGCTATCACGAGGGCAAGAGTTGCATAGAAATTCGCAAAACATAACGCTATAACGCACCATAAACCTATGAACATAAATACATAGTCTAGGAATTTAGCGCCATAGATAGCATAAATATTCCATGCTTCATGGTTTAATTCAAAGGCCTTAGCAGCAAAATAGAATGTATCAAAATAGAACCACAAAATTGTAAGTATTAGAAAAACTAAATACATTTTCCTGTTTAAAAAAATTATTATCAAGGAAAGAAATGCAAATGAGATAATGTGCCTTAAAATATTTATTCTGTAGGCATCTTCGCTCGGATTTAATTCAGGAAATGCCAGATAACAACAAAGAAAAAATACTGAGCTCAAAATAAAGAGCATACATCCTACCCTCAGACCAATAATGTATCGATTGATTTTTAAATCATCATTCTTCAATGTATGACCCAATTTTTTTACCTCTAGATTTATTCTAATTAGACTTCACTTAAGCTTCTCTGTGGATAGTAAAAGACCTGTGTGCATAGCAGTTGCGATCAATTTATCGTCTGTTGAAAATACCTGCCCCTTAATTGACACTACATTTTTTCCCAATTTTAATATCTCAGTTTTTGAGAAACATTTGCCAATAATAAGAGGTCTATGAAAACTGACGTGGATATCAGTACTATTTGGTATGAGTTTATCATTCGTAATTATATTAACATGATATGCTGTGGTTTCGTCTAATATGCTCACAATCATACCTCCTTGGACAGTACCTAGGGGATTTAAGCATGTGTTTGGTATTTCAATTTCAAAGGTCATTAGACCATCAGAATTAGATACAAATTTGATATCGAAAAAACCTCTTACGTTTCCCTTGTTTGCCCTTTCCAAACTTTTTTCTATATATTTGTCACTTATCAAGCTACCCACTTTCTTATCATTTTAAAACACCAAGATGGCTACTTGTTGATTTTTTTTTATGAACTAAGTGATAACATGTAATCATATAATTATAAAACAATCTAACTATTACTATGAATTCTTACTCAACGTTAAGTTTACGTTGACGTAACGTATTTATTGCTACCAAGGGTATTTAGTTTAACGTCAAACTAAAGTCCTAGTCGGACATTTCCTCCCCTAACTGGGCCATATGTAATGTGGCCCTTTTTTTTGAGAGGGAACTGCCTGTTTTATATTTCTGAATAATCTTTTGAAATCGTGTCTCTGTGGAATTTTCCTCCCCCAACTGGTACAACATTCTCACAGACTAGTCCCCGTATATGTTATCCGCAAAAAAGTCTAAAATGTCAACTTTATAAAAAAAATGCGAGGAAACAAACAAGTAGGATGATTTGATCACCCCATCTGCTGCACACTCCAAAAACATACTACGTGAGTACCCCCAGTGTCCCATCCGTGGGAGGGGTCACTTCAACTGTAAAACAAACTGTGAAACAAATCGTGCCTATTGACATGAACATGGAGATACCTAAGTTACTGTTATTGCTATATTTCAGTTGCTAGTGGTGCATTAAAAGGGCGTTTAACTGTATATCACCCGCACCATTTTCATGATCTTATTTGGTTTAAAGCACTGATCAATAACCATTTATGATGTTTATGTATATTGGTGTGTAACAAAATAAAAAACAGTCTTTTACTTTAATACGGGAGGGTGGCATTAATGGCTGATATTGCAAAAGGGAACGTTAGTATTATCATTACGATGAAAGCACCCACAGAGGAGGGAGCGCAGGTCTGCAGAAATTTTCTAGAAGGACATCGTGAAATGATGGAAACAAAAAGCCATCGGAATGGAGACTTTGAGTTAATAAAATATTTTTCTTCTGAAGGACCGGAATACATTGATGAAGGAGAAAGTCAACTGGAATGGTATGAAGGGAGATACCCCAAAAAGACAGGAAGAACTATATTTGTAGTTACGGAAATATATAAGAAAAAAGAAGGTCTGTTTAACCACTTTATAGAGTCTAAAGAACTGGCTGATGCTGGCAAGTCGATAATGGAGCTTTACAACATAGAGTATAACCAAATTTGTATGACTGAAGTCAAACATACGCTATGGAATTAGTATAAAATTGATCCCCTCCCACGCATGAGACAAAAGAGGTACTCACGTAGTATGTTCTTGAGGTGTGCAGCGGATGGGGTGTAAAAGATCTAAAAGCTAATCTATTTCAATAGCGCTACTTATTTCTCTCCAGACCTTACCCTCTTTATAAAGTTGAATTTGCGTAATTCTGAACTTTTTGCCGTTTTTCTTAGTTACAACATGCTTAAACGCCATCATATCCTCATCTTCATGTAATAATTCATTCTGATTAATAGCTCGCTTTGACCCAAACTCTTTTTCCATTTTTTTTACATGTTCCTCACGATCCATCAATGCAGTTTCTTGAATGTACATAAAGTCCTCATGGAGCCATTCCTCCATTTCTTTCCAATTTCGTTCCTCCACTAACCTCAGAACTTTTTTGTATTTTTCCACTTAGATCTCCAAAAATTTAGATGAGGGATATTCTATTTGATTTGCTGTTCCTTATCTAATTATTTTTGATTTTGTCCTACAGCGCAAATGATCAACTACACGCATGGGACGTAGGGGGTATACACAATAGTATGTTCTTGGAGTGCGCAAAAAATATTTGCGTTTAAAATTAACAAAAAGAAAAGCTGTAAAGAGATATTTTTGAACTTTCTTAATTAGGCTAGGTCGTTATTTTAGTCACTGATCGTTCTAAATCGTTGTGATATTATAAATTCATCTATCGCATTAGCGCAATCTTTTGGATGAGTAGAAATCAAAAAATGTCCTGCACCCTTAATGTCCTGCTTAACATGCTTTTTAAATAATAAACACAGCTCACTATTTATGTCTTTTATAAGAAAGTTTGCATTCTGCCCAACAACTAGCTTCACAGGCATTTCATCTAAAGACGTTTTAAAAAAGAGATCTTTCAAATTTAGGGGGATCAGACCTTATAATTGGCAGCCAATCAAGTAAATTGACGTGAGCATGAGCTCTACAGAAATCTTGAACCTTTTCTGGAAAAGAAGAAAAAGTGCCATCTCCTCCATAAAAATCAATTATAATTTTAGCTGAATCATTCTTATCTTCTATAACTGCCTTTTCAAAATTTGTTGCCATTTTCGAAGTTTTATTTAAAGTTTCTTTATATTTAAGGGGATCTAGAACCCAAGGAGGATTGCCTTCAAATGTAATGATGCTTTTTATTGGAAATTCTCCTGAAAAAACTGCAGCGAAACCAACTAGCCCTCCCATGGAGTGACCTACAATATGAAAATCTGAATTTAATTTTTTCGATATCGTTCTTATTATTTCAAGTTGATGTTCAATTTTATAGTCGCTAACCGATCTAGTCTCTTCAGTATTACCATATCCTCTCAAACTGGTAAAAACTTTCTTGCAAGGAATTTTCAAGGCTTTTGTAATTCCCTTCCAAGCAGACGTATTTGCGTATGATCCGGGTAGAAAAAGTAAAGTTTCGCTAGCTTCTGCGTCTTCGAAGTGAAAGTCAATTTTTAAGCCATTTGAATCGATTAGGTATTTAGACATTATCTCGATGTATCTTAACGAAGTATATTTAACAGTCTTTTAGTTCATATTTAGTACTTTTGAATTTGTCAAGATTCACATACATGTCTACCCCTATGCAAGACCAAAAGGTGTATGCACGTAGTATATTCTTGCAGCGTGCACCAGATGGGGTGTTTTAACTTACTTGTCACAGACAGTTTGATAGACAGTAGAATAGTCTGCTGCGACTGAGGCGTAGAGCGCTCCCTTTTCCTCATTCTTCTTTTTCCACTGTTTATCGGCAAGAGACGTGAAAAACCCAATTGCTTTGTATAAATCAGAACATTGCTTAATTGACCATTTTTTATCGGACTGTGCTAAAGCAAAAGAACCTATAACGGAAAATAAAACAGTAAATATAAATAATCTCAGAAATGTCATTGTCTCTCCCTTTATATATATCTGTATATTAAATAAAGAAGCTAATTTTATATTTTGTCAATTAAAGAGCTAGGGTAAAAATTGCAATATAATAGGGTTTTCCAGGCTAATATGAGCTCGGAAACGTAACACTGGGTTCCACAAAAATTCTATTCTTGGAGTGTGCTGCAGATGCGGCTTACTTTATCTTTCGCATTAACACGGTCATTTTATCTAAATCAATTTTTGGAATGCCTACTTCTGTAGCCATCGTTATCATGTATTGATCAGCCCCAGCTTCGGATAAGGTCTCAATAATTGCATCTTCGCTTTCAGCGTACCAGTGGCAAAAGAAAAAATCTGCCTTTCCAATGAACAGTTGATGTAGTTGGGCATCCTCCCTCTTTGGTACATTTTCAAACCAATCGGCATTTTTTTTTCGTTG
>CABZEG010000050.1 GCA_902524655.1 uncultured Alphaproteobacteria bacterium
TTATTGTAAGGTGCCATTTACTACAGGTATTCTTATAGGCATAGGGGAAACCCTTAAAGAAAGAATTGAGGCTCTTCTATTGATAGAAAAAATCAATAAAAGGTATGGACATATTCAAGAGGTAATTATCCAAAATTTCCAAACGAAACCTAACATTCTAATGTCAAAGCACCCAGAGCCTAAGTTAAAAGACATGCTACAAACTATTGCTTTGGCCAGGATTATTCTAAATCGTAACATAAGCATACAAGCGCCTCCAAATCTAGAGAAAAAGCACTTAGAGTATGTATATGCAGGAATAAATGATTGGGGTGGGATTTCTCCGGTTACAAGAGACTTTATCAACCCTCAACACCCTTGGCCTAATATTAATTCGCTAGAGACCATGATGAATGAAATAGGATTTCGACTAATGGAACGACTTACTGTTTATCCAAAATTTAATACACAAAATTTCTTATCAACAACTATTAGAAGCCATATGTTAAAACATTCTGATTACCTTCATCCTGACAATAAGCTAAAGGAATTAGAAACAGTATGAAAGATGTACAAATAATTTGTAACTCAAAGCGTATTGAAGATACTCTTTCCGACGCATCAATAGAGACTCGTTTAATATTGGAAAATTGTCTAAAAAACCAACAACCCTCTTTGAATGATATCGAGAAGCTATTCTTAACAAAAGACCAAGATAAGCAGGTTGTTTTGAATTTTGCTGATTTTTTACAAAATAAGGTAAACGACAATAACGTAACCTTTGTAATTAACAGGAACATTAATTTTACCAATGTATGTTACATGGGCTGCAAATTCTGTGGGTTTGCAAAGCGATCAAACGACCTCGGTGCTGAATGGTTAAATTTGGATGAAGTAGTGAGAAGAGCCAAGGAAGCTTCAGAAAGAGGGGCTACGGAAGTTTGCATACAAGGGGGACTTCACCCAAAACTTCCTGGTGCTTATTATCGAGAGATCCTAATTGCTATAAAGAAAGTGCTGCCTAAAATGCATATTCATGCATTTTCACCTTTTGAGATTTGGTATGGTGCAAAGAAAAGTAGAATGAGCTATGCAGATTTTCTTGAAGATTTAAAAGAGTGTGGATTAGGCTCTATGCCAGGTACAGCGGCTGAAATACTTGATACAAAAATCCGAAAAAAGCTAACAAAAAATAAGTTAACTGCCGATCAATGGATTGAAATCATTAAGACTGCACACCGCTCAGGAATTCCATCTACAGCTACAATCATGTACGGCCATATAGATTCTCCTAAAGAATGGGCTGTGCACCTAGATATCCTTCGTCGCATTCAAGTTGAGACTGGCGGTTTTACAGAATTTGTCCCATTATCTTTTGTCCATTATGACTCACCCCTGTACCTCGAAAGCCCTTCACTTGTACGAGCAGGTGCAACTGATAATGAAATAGAGCTTATGCATGCTGTTGCTCGAATTGTCTTGCATGGGTTTATAGATAATATACAGGTGTCTTGGACGAAATTGGGAGCTGAGAAAGCAAGAAATCTACTATCTATGGGAGTTAACGACTTAGGTGGTACTTTGATGAATGAAAGTATTTCGCGAGCAGCGGGATCAAAAAATGGGCAAGAAATTACAGAGACGGAAATGGTTGAGATAATTCGATCAGCTTCAAAGATACCAATTAAGAGAGACACGTTATATAGAAAACTTCAAACCTATGACTCAAAGGTCTCTGTAGCTGGTCAAGATCCATTAGTATCAAGAAATGGATCTAACCCACTCAGTTTTTTAAATTGATCGAGGCTCTGTTCGCATGAACTTAGGATATCAGAAAAGTAAAACCTCAATCTTAATTCCAATGAGATCACTAAACGAAGGTAAAACAAGATTATCCAATTTACTTTCTTCAAACAAGAGAGAAAAACTTATTAAGCTTTTGTTCACACAACTTCTTAAAAAGCTTAAATCATTGAAAAATCAATTTCCTCTTATTTTTTCAGATATACTGGTGATAACCCCGTGTAAGGAGGTAGAAAAAATATCAAAGGATTTTCGTGTGCGCGTTCTTAAAGAACAAAACTTAAATGGATTGAACTCAGCTGTAAACAAGGGAATATGCTGGTCTTCACAAAACCTTTGTGATTCAAGTCTTATCCTTCCCGGTGATATAATTGATCCGGAAACTGAGGACATTAAGAAAATCTTGGAAATGGGAAAAAAATCAAGAGACTCCATGGTAATATGTCCTTCGACTGATTTCGGTACAAACGCTTTGTTCTTATCTCTGCCAACAATCTTTACTTTTAAATTTGGTCCAAACTCATTTTATGAACATCAAAAGGAAGCAAGAAAGATTTCCATAAGACCAATAATAGCTCCAGTGGATAGTCTTAAGGATGACTTGGATACAGGCAAAGACTTAGAAAAATTTAAAATCATACAACCTAAATTTTTTCAATCAATTTGATTTTATCGTCAGCCTAATTAAAAAAGCTAGTTTACGTTAACGTCACGTTATGCTTGAACTATCTAAAATTTAATGTAGGGTGAAAGTATTCACAACGTGAATTTATCCTCCCCTAATTGGGCTAACATTCTAATGTTGGCCCATTTTTCTCAAAGAAAACCATCCCATGTATAATTCTTGTTTCTTAATGATAAATACACAAGAGCCCTCCCCCAACTGGCAAACATTATAGGAATGGCTTCCTTGATTTTACAAAGTATGGCATGGAAAAAAAAGTTGTCAAATAGTGTTTGCAGTGCTGTGACAAAATTACTTTTTTATATTTCTTGATGACCAATACAAATAAGTCACAAAGCCAAAAATCAGAAATACCTTAATCAACATAAAAATATCCATTAGTTCCATTTATAAAGACGGCCCCTCTCTATGCCTATGCCCAAATCTGATGCGCAGCTTTGACTACAGTTGCATGACGAAAAGCAAGCTCGCGATTGTCATCGGAGTACCCACCTCCCATCACTGTTGCGATAGGAATATCCCTTTTCTTAAAAAAGTTCAATACTGTCATTTCTCTCTCAAAAAGACCTTCATCATCGATACTCAACCTACCCAGCTTATCGTTAGCATGTATGTCTACTCCTGCTACATATAGAACCATATCTGGAGAAAATCGGTCTACGCATTTATTCAATCCCTCAACCAAGTGTTTTTTATAGTCAAACCAAGACATGTTATCCTCCAAACCAATATCAAGATCACCTTTAGCCTTTCTGTAAGGAAAGTTTTTTGAAGAATGTATTGAACACGTGAATGTTCTATCATTATTCTCTAATATTCTAGCTGTCCCATCTCCTTGATGCACATCACAATCGAATATCAGAATATTTTTTACTTCTTTTGTTTTAGTCAAGGTTAATGCAGTAAAAGCTAGATCATTAAAGACACAAAACCCTGACCCAAAATCAAAATGAGCGTGATGAGTACCCCCCGCCAAATGGCATGAAACGCCGTATTGCAAAGCAGATCTTGCAGCTAATAAGGATCCATTTACGGCAATAAAGGATCTCTTTGCCAATATTGGGCTCCAACGTAACCCTAACCTTCTTTGTTCTTTTTCATCTAATGAACCATTCGCTATCTTCTCAACATATTCCCTGCAATGAGCGATAGCAACTTGTTCTGCGTTCGCCTTTTCCGGTACTAGAACAGTCGCCGATTCTATATATTCAGACTTTTTTAATAATTCGAAGAGATCTGAAAACTTTGTTGAGGTAAATCTATGGCCCGGAGGCAATGGAATATCATATTCAGGATGTGTAATCCAAGTTATCATTCAGAAACCCCAAAAACACAAGGCAGCGTTAAGATCACTATTGTTAACAAAATATATAATTTTTTGAAACCTTCTACTAAACTTTTTATTTCTGAAATTAGATAGCTATCATTTATAAATATCTTCTGAATTATCATATTCTTTTTATTAACTATTTCCACTAAGCTAAAAAGCAAAAATTAAATAAGGAGCTTATCATGACTGATCAAGTTTGTGTTGTTGTTGGTGGAGGCAAGGGAATGGGCGCAGCGATTGCACGTGAAATGAAAAAAAGAAACTACAAGCTATCATTGATGTCTCCATCAGATAATTGTGAAAACCTTGCTGATGAGCTTAACGGCATAGCATATCGTGGCAGGGCCGAAAACTCTAAAGATACCGATAACCTTATAAAATTTACGATGGAGAAATTTGGTAGAATAGATAGCCTTTTAATTCATGTAGGTGGCCCACCTAAGGGCGATCTTCTAGAAATATCAGAGTATAATTGGAAAAGAGCTAATGAAATGGTGCTAATGCCTGTAATCCGGTTATCCAAGTTAATAACCCCTATTATGCAATCTCAAGGAGGTGGCTCAATCGTAAACATAACAACATTTTCGGTCTTTGAACCAAGCTTAATGTTTCCGACATCAAGCGTTTATAGAGTGGGCATATCGGCCTACACCAAACTTTACTCTGATCGGTATGGGCCAGAAAATATCAGAATGAATTGCTTATTACCTGGATTTACAGACAGTCTGGATTTGCCAGAAAAACTATCTCAAATGTCTGCATTAAAAAGGTTCGCTAGAGCAGAGGAGCAGGCAAAAACTGCAGCTTTTTTACTTTCAAATGACAGCAGCTATATAACCGGACAAAGTATAAGGGTCGATGGAGGTGTTACAAGGCATATCTAATAAACTATTCAGAAAATGTTCTTTTAATAGCCGGAATAATAGTGCTAATACTTTGAACCTTCTCGGTAATCATTCCCTCTACAAATAAATTTCTAAATCTTCTTTCCGAAGCATCAATACCGATAATCGGTTTTCCCTGTGCAAACGTATACCCTATTTCGGCAGAAGTCCCTGAGTCTATGTCCCAACCCGTTATTAATGCAACCGTTAAATCCGACTCTCTTAGAGCGTTTAAATCTGCAACAAATATTTTGTCCTTTGTCTCTTGGGTCATAGATGTTGTCTTTAGTTCAGACGCTTCAACACCCTTTAAGTCTCGATGTGGGAGAAAACATTTGAAGCCTTCTTTTTCAAGATTGAGTGCTATGGCCTCTAAAAAATCTCTCTCATGATCATTGAATAGAGGTCCTGCGATATATATCTTATTTTTCATTTTATAGACTGTAAATTAATGTTCTCTATTTTACACGTAATGCATATTTGTTACTTCTACAAGGTTTCATTTTTCAGAAGGTATTACCCTGAAATTCTTTGGCTAATTCAGTTGTTTTTATTTTTGGGTGAGATTACTTATGGATTTTTTTTAAAGGGAGTTATACCTTTTTATTAAAAATAAAACTTTGCAAAATTACTAAATAGCTCTATTTCTCGAAAATAAACAAACTTCGGAAGATACCATTGAGGACGAAAAAGCTTACCCTTTACGAAGAGGAGCCCTATTTTAGTAATGCTCTAAACTCAATGGCAAAAAACAATTGGGTTTTAGTGTCTACAAAACGGTTCCAAGAGAAATTCTCCTTTAAAACGATAGTTGAATGCACTTTCAGCAAAAAACGCGTCTCCCATTGGAAATCAGAGTATGAAATTGATTATTGGATCAGTTCGGTATGTAATGGAAAAATTGTTAATAAGAGTAGTATATGGATAGTCGAAGCGTGTTCCTTAGAAGAGGCTAGGTCAATATCAACTAAACAATTTGCTAACGTGTCTGGATTTAATATTAGAAATATCAAGAAGGTTTGGTCGTACTAGCCCTATTAGAGGTATGAAAATCGAGAAGTTTCATAAAGGAATTTTAATTCCATCTCTACCAAGAATAACTTTTCCAGACCAATGCCTTCTAACAGCCTGCAACCAATCTTCGTCATTAAACTCTGCAAATCCATCAGGAACAAAGTGACTTAAAGCTAAACATTTTACTTTGGCGCACTTGGCGATTAATCCTACATTCTTTGCTAGAGTATGGCTTTGTAGAAGATGGTTCCTAAGCTTATGATCTTCATGCCCTAAACGATTCATTATCAAGTCAATTCCTTCAGATAACATGACTTCGTGTATAAGGAGATCGGCTTGATTGGCAAAATCTATCATCTCTGGCATGTAAGCTGTGTCGCCCGACAACACAATTGAATAATCTTCCCACTCAAAACGCAGTGCAAAGCTATCCTGTATTGGGGGATGCAGATTGCGCATAACACGTATATTGATATTGGATAATGATAAAGACTGTCTGTCTTCAAGACTATAAAATGCCGTTAGTTTTTCTAAATCGATTCTTCCCTCATCCTCTATCCTAAGCGAAATATCGTCAACCATTGACTCAAGAAAAGCTCTCCAATAATGCTTTAGCCGTTTAGGACCATAGATAGGTATAGGTTTTACGCGGCCTGATACCCATGCTGTGTGAATCAAAGGTCCAAGCTCGAGGTAATGATCTGAATGCATATGCGTAATGAAAATAGCGTCTATATCATGAAGTTCGACACCCTGATCACAGATAGATCGTGAGACCCCTAAAGCTGCATCTACTAGCAAATTTTTTCCGTCGATGTGAATTAAAGTAGAGCTTGGCATATTCGACCCCGGTCTTATGGCCGGGCCACCTTTTACTCCTAAAAGGGAAACAAAATTCACCATATGATGACACTCAATTTTTCTATTAATTAAAATTAACTCTTAGTTTAAAGGAAGAACATTGTTCAGCAAAATCTATATTTATAAAGTCCCATGGGTTAGTCTTCCTAAGGATAATCCTACAAGTGGCAATTTTTTTAATTAAATTCAAAGAGAATAAAAGAAATCAATTATTAATTTGGTGCTTGCTACTAAAATCAGAGTATAAATAGCATTATAAAAAATACTTTCCTTTATCACCTTTAAAAGCTTATACCCAATAAATATTCCGAATACAGATAAAGGTAAGAGCACTAGCGAATGGATTAAAGAGCTAGAATTGACCATTGATAGATGAATATAGAAAGGTAGCTTTACCAAATTTATGCACGTAAAAAATATTATCCTGGTTCCGACATAAATCTCTTTCCGTAATCTTAATGGAAGCAAATATATGCTAGTCGGAGTACCTCCGGAGTGGGCGCAAAAGGAGGTGAACCCAGCAATGGAGGAGCAAATAGCGCCTTTTAAAAAGTTTTCTTTTGCTGGTTTATCAGGATTTTTTTTTAAAAAAAAATAATGAAATGAAAACAAAAAACCCATTATACCTAAAATAAATTTGAGATAATCTTCAGAGAAAAATGAGAACGTAGATGCCCCAATAATTGCTCCAATCGCCGCAAAGGGAACCATCAACTTTAGTGTATTGAGATCAAATTCCTTACGAAACCTAAAGGCTGAAATGAAATCGGAAAAAATCAATATAGGTAAAAGAATTGCCAGAGCCTGATTTAATGGCATCATAAAAGTCATCAGAGGAATGGAAATCAACGATACAGACCCACCGAGTCCAGATTTTGCAATGCCAAATAAAATAATTGCAGGCACTACAGTAAATAGAAATAGTAGATTTATTTCCAATATTTAAACTCGTTCTTTAAAATAAATAAACATTCCTATTCAGTGATCGTGCTTATGACTATGACCGTGTCAATGTTTGTGTTTATGCGCTTTTTGACTTTTCTTTGCACTTTTAAGTTTAAGTTCAATATCTAGTGACCCCTGCTCCTCAAAAATCAAAGTTACAGGATATTTGCGGCTCTCATCAAACTCAATCAAAATATTCATAAACATAATGTGG
>CABZEG010000051.1 GCA_902524655.1 uncultured Alphaproteobacteria bacterium
TGGCCTGGAAATATAAGGCAATTAAAAAATACTATTGAAAGAGCACTTATCCTTGGTGCTAATAAAACAGTAATAAATGCCGACGACATTTTTGAATTTATTGAAAGTGAAAAAAACAACTTTCATAGTAATGTCTTAAACTTTAACAGTGAGTTTTTTGCAGATAAATCTCTCAGATCAGCGAGAGAAGAATTCGAAAGGGCTTACTTAAAATATCAAATCAGTAAGTTTGGTGGAAATGTCTCTAAGACAGCTAGCTATGTTGGAATGGAAAGGTCTGCACTTCATAGGAAAATGAAATTATTAAATATTGAGAGCAATTTTAAAGAGAAATAAAGAATTTCTTAGGGAAAGAATTTATGAAAATTATTGTTTGTGGCGCTGGTCAAGTTGGATTGCAAATTGCAAAGCATCTCTCTGATGAGAGAATGGACGTAATAGTTATTGATAAATCTTCAGATTTAATCAAGAAAGTCGTCGATGAGCTAGATGTTTCTGCTGTTTGTGGATACGCTTCCTATCCTAATGTTTTAGAGCGAGCGGGCGCGCACGACGCAGATATGATTATAGCAGCTACACTATCTGATGAAGTCAATATGGTTATATGTCAAATTTCACATTCTATATTTTCTATCCCAAGAAAAATTGCCAGAATAAGATCTAATTTTTACCTTGAGGAGAATTACTCTAGTTTTTATCGATCTGATCATCTTCCTATTGACGAAATAATCTCTCCTGAAAGAGAGATTGCCGAGGGTTTATTAAAAAGGCTGGAGGTGCCTGTCGCTTTTGAAGCTACGGAATTTTTAGATGGATCTGCTGTTTTAATTGGTCTTACATTAAGAGAAGAATGTCCTGTACTATCAACACCATTGAGACAGTTATCTGAACTTTTTTCCACTCTCAATGCAATTGTTGTAGGGATACGAAGGGGTAACAATCTTTTTGTGCCAGATCCAGAAGATGAATTGCAACCTCACGACAATATTTATATTTTTAGCGACAAAAAAGACCTAACTCGTACTATTGATATTTTTGCCAAGAAGAGTTTTGTTGGAAAATCAATAGTTATCCTCGGGATGGGAGCTATTGGGTTAAATGTTGCTAAGATGTTAGAAAAGAGAAATCAAGGTATAAACGTCAAGGTTATTGAGAGATCAAAGGATAGGGCAGTAGATGCGGCGAATTATCTTGAGAAGACAGTTGTTTTGAATGGAGATGGGCTTGACACAGAAACCTTGGATGAAGCAAATGTCGGCTTAGTTGATTTTTTCGTAGCATTGACAGAGGATGATAAAACAAATTTACTCGCGTGTGCAAAAGCAAAGTCATCTGGTTGTAAGTTTACGATGGCGTTAATTAATGATCCTTCACTTGATAAAATGATTGCTACAATGGGCATAGATTCCTTTATCAGTCCAAAGTCAATTACCGTATCATCAATTTTGCGTCATATAAGGCATGGATTGGTGAGATCGGTATACTCTTTGGGTGATGGAGAAGCTGAAGTTTTAGAGTTTCGAGTTTTAGATTCATCACCCATTGCAGGTAAGACTTTAAAAGATATTGATTGGCCTAAAGACTCACTAGCTGGTCTGTTAAAGAAAGATACTCAAGTTTTAGTACCAAGAGGAAACACCGTATTTGAAACGGGTGACGTATTAACAGTCTTTTGTTTGAGAGCTGATATAAGTAAAGTAGAGAATTTGTTTCAAGTGGGCGTAGACTTTTTCTAAAAAAGCATTTATCGTGTAAATCAGAAAATTTATAGGTACTTTAAAAGATGGGCTCGTCGCAATCAAATTTACAGGATACGTTTCTAAATTCTGTTAGAAAGGGTAAAAACCAAGTTACTCTATTTCTAGTAAACGGAGTTAAATTGCAAGGTGTTATAACGTGGTTTGATAATTTTTCTATTCTTTTAAGAAGAGAGGGAACAGTGCAATTAGTTTATAAACATGCTGTTTCAACTATTATGCCTTCACTTCCTCTTGATCTGATGGGTGAAGACAGTGAAGAAGGGTAGAATTTAGAGTTTGCGTACTTATGTTATTTCTGTAATTCTGCAGGGCCAACAGAATAACAATTTTAAAGATGATGAATTCTTTCAATTAGCACGATCATTAAGCGCTTTAAGTATCAAAAGAAAATCTGTTATACGTTTAACTAAAAGTCATCCGGCTTTTTTTCTTTCTAAGGGACACTTAAATAACATCAAAAATTACGTTGCAGATGATGATATTGGTCTTATTTTAATAGACAATCCTTTATCTCCTGTTCAACAAAGAAATCTTGAAAAAAAGCTTATCGCCAAAGTTCTCGACAGAACTGGTCTGGTTTTAGAGATTTTTGGGAGTAGAGCTCAATCGAAAGAGGGGATGCTTCAAGTGGAACTCGCGCATCTCTTACACCAAAAATCACGTTTGGTAAGAAGTTGGACTCATTTAGAAAGACAGAGAGGGGGGAAAGGATTTCTTGGCGGTCCCGGAGAAACTCAGATTGAATCTGATAGAAGAAGTTTATCATCTAAAATAGTTAACATTAGAAAATCCATCAGCAAAGTTAGAAAGACAAGAAATGTGCAAAGAAACCAAAGATTAAAAAATAGTATACCTTTGGTTTCCTTTGTAGGTTATACAAACGCTGGAAAATCAACGCTATTCAATGGATTTCCAAACAAAAAAACAAAAGCAGAAAATAGGCTATTTTCAACTCTTGATCCTTATTTGAAAAAATGTGGTTCACACAAAAAAGAGTATATAATTTCTGATACCGTTGGCTTCATTAGAGATCTACCTACTTCGTTAGTGATAGCTTTTAGAGCAACGCTTGAAGAAATAGCTTTTTCAGACCTTATTGTTCATGTGGTAGATGTATCAGACGAATTCGCAGATAAAAATGCAGAAGTGGTCTATAATACTTTAGAGGCATTGGGTGTAGATACTGAAGATAAAAATAGAATTATTGAAGTTCATAATAAAATTGACGTTAGTATTCATCAAAGATTTCCACCTTTTCTAAAAGGACTGGAAAAGGACAAAGTTTTTTCTATTTCTGCAAAAAAAAAACTGGGACTGGAGAATCTTTTCCAAGAAATTGAGAGGAAGTTGTATAAAAAAATAAGACGAGAGAATATTATTTTAGGCGTAAGTGAAACGGAAAAAATTAAATGGCTTTATCAAAATCAGTTAGTTAAATCTTCTGAGTTGAGAGAAGGCGATATGAAACTTGAATTAATCTGGGATTGTGATGAGAGACAAAAATTTAATGAAATTTTTGTGGGGACGGTTTTATAATTTGAAAGAAAGGAGATATGTCAAAGTCTTTTGGCAAACAATAAGTAGGATGCCGCAATACTAAAGTATTAAACTCATCTGCAAAGGGAAGTATCGGATGGTCTATTTCCTTGAAAGCTTCAGCGATTAGAGTAGAACAAATAGCCTTTGTTGGATCTCCGGCACCAATTCCAATTAAATTCCTTCTAAGCTTTTTTGGGACTGGCGGATTCGGAAAAATATATCTAATTAAGTCTATAATGTTTTTTAAATCATATTTTGAACCTATCTTTTTTACTAAATAATCAATTAGAATTTTTCTTTTTTTATTGTTTAAGAATACTGGTCTACATATCCTAAGATTATGATGCATATAAACACCAATATCTGTAAATTTGCATCCATCAACTGCCTTAACCTCAATTAAGCAGTGACTTAAAGAGCCAGCTTCACCGATAAAAATTGCAGCATGAGACCAATTAGAATTGGTAATGAATTGAATTGCACTGCTTACCCGACTCTGTCCTTCAACTAAAACCACATCACCCGGTTCTAAAGCAGATTTTATATCATCGATGCTAATTCTGAAGTATTGATCTTCATATATATGCTCCTTAGTCAGATACTTTGCTAGCTGGGTGCCAATGAGTTGTAATAACATCAAATTTGTCTAGCTCTCCATTAGCTGGCGCCAGTGTATTCTACATAAAGACTCATATAAATCGTTTCCTCCAATCTGTATTTGAGATCCATCTTTAATAGGTTTGTTGTTAGTGGATTTTCTTACCACCATAGTAGCTTTTTTTCCACAATGGCAAATTGTCTTTATTTCCTTTAATTCATCGGCTAATCCAAGGAGCGCAGATGATCCTGGAAATAAATTACCCTGAAAATCAACCCTTAGTCCATAACACAAAACTGGTAGAAAGAGGTCATCAACAGCTCTTGCCAGTTGCCATACTTGTTCTTTGGTTAAAAATTGAGCTTCATCAATTAAAACACACGCAATTGGAGAACTTTTTTGCTTTGATTTCAGTAGGTTATATAAATTTAGTCTGTCGTTAAATGTATCAGCTCGCTTCTCTATTCCTATCCTACTAGCTATTTTGCCTTCACCAGATCTATTGTCAATTTCTGCTGTTAAAAGGTAGGGAACCATACCCCTTTCCTCATAGTTATGCGCGGCTTGTAACAGAATTGTTGATTTTCCTGCATTCATAGTTGAATAATTGAAAAATAACTTAGCCATAACTCATCCTAACTCTAAAATCTCACGTGCTTTTTTCCAAGAAGCAATAGGCCTATTGTACTGTTCGCAAATTTCTTTAGCAATCTTTACTAAGCTAGCGTTTGAAGGCGCCAATGTCTCTTTATCAATTCTGATGTTATCTTCCAATCCGGTTCTAACGTGTCCCCCCAATTTTACGCACCATTCATTCAAAATTCTCTGATTTCTTCCAATCCCTGCACCACACCATAAAGCTTTTGGCAAAAGTCGATTAACAGTCTTTATATAATATTCAAAAACATCAAAATCTGCTGGCATAGCATTTTTTACCCCCATAACAAATTGAATATACAAATTCCCTTGTAATTTATTCTGTTTGGCTAAATTAGCTGCTTGATGAATATGAGATAAATCAAATACCTCTATCTCAGGTTTAACAGAATTTTTAATCATTTCTTCCGCGAGCCACTCAACAAGATCCGGAGGGTTCTCATAAACTCTTGTAGGAAAATTGTTTGAGCCAACAGTTAACGAAGCCATGTCCGGTTTTAGACTCAGCATTTTTCCTCGGTCAAAACCATGGCCTGAGCGACCACCTGTAGAAAGTTGGATGATCATACCAGGGCAATATTTTTCGATGCCCTCTTTCAATCTTCTATATTTATCAGGGTCTATGCTAGGTGTCCCATCATCATTACGAACATGACAATGAGCTATGCTAGCGCCTAACTCATAGCATTCTTGGGTACTTTCTATCTGTTCCGATATGCTTATTGGGACTGCAGGGTTATCTTCTTTAGTGGGGACAGAGCCTGTAATTGCAACACATATGATACACGGATCAAGCATCTTCGTAATATAGGTTGAAATAAGCTAAATTAAAAATAAAATATCGGTGGATTATGTGTTCTTATCTTATTAAAGTTAATCATGTATTACGCTGCTTTTAATTCTAATGCCTACCTACACCATATTGCTTTGAACACTACCCGTCCTTTGGAATTGGCTAAGTTTTATGAAAAGGCGTTATCTATAGAAAGGAAACCAATAAAAGGTGGTTGGGTTTTATCTGGGGCTAGAAGGAAAGTTCTTATATTGAGCAATAAACAAAATTGCCTTGGATTTGCAAGTTTTGCTTGTCAGGATAGCCAATCTTTCAAAGTCTTAAAAAGAAATTTCACGGAAAAGGGCATAGATACATTTCAAGATGATAATTCTCTATTTATTCATGATAATTTCTATATTTTTGACTGCGATGGCAATAAAATTTATTTTGGACTTTCCAAAAATAAAAGGGATCAAATCTCGAATCTTTATGCCCCTCTACAGCATATCACTTTCACCTCAGAAAACTTAGACGGTTTTGTTGATTTTTACGTTAAAAAACTTGGATTTAAAATTTCGGATAAAGTTATTAATAAGAGGGGTCAGCTCACTACTTGCTTTATGAGGTCAAACCAAGAGCATCACACTGTTGCATGTTTTTTAAGCAACAAATCGGGTTTAGATCATTATAGTTTTGAAGCAGGAACATGGGAATGGATCAAAAATTGGTGTGATCATTTTTCTAAGCAAAATATTCAATTGATTTGGGGGCCAGGTCGTCATGGTCCGGGAAATAATCTTTTTGCATTTATAGAAGATCTTGACGGGAATAAAATTGAGATTTCTGCTGAGTTAGAAATTGTTCATGATAGGGAAACTAAAAAATGGCCTCATGAACCAAAAACGTTAAATTTATGGGGTAATGCAATAATGCGCTCTTAAAGGAGGAAATTTATGAAATATGCAAGTTTTGTTAGACTAGGTGAAACCTGTTTTGGAGTTTTCCATCAGGGTAAAATTTTTGACCTGACCTATCAATTGGCTGGGGGTTCTTCAAGCTTGAAGGAAGCTATTCATTTTGGAAGTATTCCAGATAATATACAAGAATTAGAAAGCTATTTAGCTAATGTCACAGCCTATGAACCTGCTGATATAACGTTTTTACCTGCTATACCAGATCCAGGAAAAATCTTTTGTATTGGCCTGAATTATGAAAAGCATAGGAAAGAAACAGAAAGACCAGAGGTTCAATATCCCACTATTTTTACTCGATTTGCAGAAAGCCAAGTGGCACATCGAGAAGCGGTAATTAAACCTACCTTGTCTGATAGAGTGGACTTTGAAGGTGAGTTGGCTGTAGTTATTGGAAAAGGTGGTAAAAACATCTCTTCAGAAGAAGCTTTACAAAGTATTGCAGGATATACTTGTTATAACGATGTATCTATTAGGGATTACCAGAGACATACCAGTCAGTTCGTTCCAGGAAAAAACTTCTCAAAAACAGGCAGTTGTGGACCATTTTTAAAATTAGCATCCTCGATAAAAAATTACCAAAGCTTAACTATTAAAACAATATTGAATGGCGAGGTTATGCAAGAAGCAAAGCTCGATCAATTGATTTTCAAGATACCGGAGATAATCTCCTATATCTCTTCTTTTACTCCTTTAGTCGCAGGAGACATTATTGTTACGGGAACACCTGGTGGAGTTGGGGATAGGCGAGATCCACCTTTATATATGAAAAATGGTGATATTGTAGAAGTTGAAATTTCAGAAGTTGGTAAGCTAGTAAATCCGGTTCTCGACGAAAATATTATCCTTTAAATGCTTCTCAAATTATTGTGACGAAAAATTTCGATGTAATTATTGTTGGAATGGGTCCTTCTGGTCTCGTTTTAGCTGGCTTGCTTGCCAGCTATGGCATTGAGGTTGGTATTTTTGAAAAGAATAAAAGTACTGTCAAAGAACCAAGAGCGGTTTCTATAGATGATGAGTCACTCCGAATTCTTCAGAGCTTTTCGTTGCATAAAGCTGTATTAAAGAATGTTTCTCAAAATTATGGGTCTCATTACTACGATGCCAAAGGTAAGGTATTTTTGAAAGTTGAACCGAATTCACGTGAACACGGCTTTTTTAAAAGAAATGCCTTTGATCAACCGACTTTTGAAAGCACATTAAAGAAACACCTGGTGAATAAAAAAAATATCAATATAAATTTTTCACATACGC
>CABZEG010000052.1 GCA_902524655.1 uncultured Alphaproteobacteria bacterium
AAAAAACCTGATATTAGCCACCAAAGCACCAAAAAAGACGCTCCAAGTAATTTAAGCACGAATCTAACCATTTGAAACCCTATCTAATATATATTAAACGACACCGCGTGTAATTAAACAAAAAAAGGCCGCAATAATTGCGGCCCAGTGAAGGGAGGGATGTTGCTAGCAGACGTTAGCAACAGATTTTACTTTTTACTTCTGGATGCTTGCAATCACAACATGCATTTTTGCAATACCGTTATGCCTTCAATGCAAAGACTGATGAACTAATTCTTTTAGTTCTTTTCTATTGGGGTAAGAAGCAGACGGCAATAATTGGGTCATAAATACAGCCGTGTAGCCTTTTTTAAAATCAATCCAAAAATAATTACTCGCCATGCCGCCCCAACCGAAATCCCCAAGACTGCTTGGAAAATCTGGATCAGGGTTGATAATTACGCTACCTGCCAGACTATGGCCCATGCCTGTGGTTGGCATCTGTGCGAAAGTTTCTACCCCAATTGATGCTATATCTCGATCTAATGAATTTACTCTAATGCTACTTATAACTTCGTCGTCAAAGATCCTTGTATTAAAATATTTCCCACCGTTAAGCAAAAGACTTGAAAATTTAAGATAATCACGACCTGTCGATAACAGTCCTGAGCCACCGGAGAAATTTGTTACTTGATCTTTTTGATAATAGAAATTTTTATATTGCTCAATTAGTGGGTAGAAATTTTCATGCATCTTATTGTAAAAAAAACAATCCGTAAAACGATCAACTTTTGTCTTTGGCAGGAAAAATTGAGTGTCTTTCATATCCAGCAGATCTAATAGATTTTTTTTTATATAAACATCCAGGGGCTCACCCGAGATTATCTCAATTAATCGCCCAGCAATATCAATCCCGACGGAATAATTCCATTTTATTCCAGGCTTGAATGCTAAAGGTAAACTAGATATCTTATCGGCAAAAACCGAAAGATTGTCGTTATTGGGGGTAGCTGTAAGATTTTGCTTTAAATATTCCCTCCCAATTAAATCATCATTAAAAAAATAAGATAATCCCGAAGTATGATTAAGTAATTGATAAATAGATGGTGCTTTTGTTTTTTCTAACTCCATTAAATTCCTTGCATTTTTTACAAGAGCAAAACAATTGGAGTAATTGTCAAAATAATTGTCTAATGTATCGTTGACATTTATCTTTTTGTCACGAAGTAATTGAAGCAAACACGTTGAGACAATAGCCTTCGTCATTGAAAAAATTCTTACTATGGATTGCGAATTAAATTCTTTGGTTTTTTCTTTATCGGCATGACCGCCGGCAATGTCTAATAGTATGTTACCCTCTATATCTGCTATACTTAAAGAGCAACCATTGAACTTATTTTTCTCAACATAATCATCCATCCACTCTTGTAGTTTTTCATCATTTAAATTCAATTGCGGCATAGTCTTTTTCCTATCAGGATTTTAGATTAATTCCTCGTCGATTTCCATTGCAAACCAATTAACATTTTGGTCTTAAGATCTTTGACGATAGCCCTCCACGGTAGCAACATAGTATAGAAACTATACTAAAGATAAAAAGAACAATTAACGACAGCGAAAAGTCGCTATCTCCGCCTATAAATACTATCAAACTTCCTAGAATTGCACCACAAAACATTTGTATAGCACCTAGAAGTCCACTTGCAGAAGCAACGCATTTTTGCTTCACGGATGAAAGTGCTAAGACTAATACATTTGCTAATATGAGCCCATTGCCTAACCCAAACATAAAACAGGCAGAAGCAAGTGTAAATGGAGTGCTAATTAGCGGTATTTCAGACAAAAACATCAAAGCAATAGATATTAAACACCAAAAACTTCCTAAAAGGGAAAACCGTTCTAGACCTAGCCAGCTTGAGTACTTATTACTAATAATATTTCCGATTATATAACCTATACTAGTTAGAGAAAACCAAAGCCCAAACTCTGTCGGCGAGGCGCCTAAGCGTTCGAATTGGTAAGGCATAAAACCAGCCATTGAAAAGAAAAAAGCGGCTTGAATGGATGAAACGCCAGCAAAATAAAGAAAAGAGATTTCGCCAAATAAGTATCTAAAATCAAGAAATGTTGTTCTAAAAGTAAGTCTCTTATTTTTATTTTTAATTGTTTCTGGTGAATATACATAATTTAGTGAAAAAACAATGGCACCAAAGATAAACAGAGTAAAAAAGTTTACCTGCCATCCATAATTTTCACCAATATATCCACCAAAAGCAGCACTTAGGATAGGGAAAATAGCCATAAAAGCTAATAAGGTCGACATTTTAGCTGCTGCTTTTTTTACTCCATAGCTTTCAGTCAACATTACTCTTGGCATTGAAAGACAAGCCGCTGCTCCAATTCCCTGCAAAAATCTAAAAAATACAAATACTTCAAAAGCTAAATTAAGAGATGCTAAAATTCCACCTAATGAAAAAAGACTAGCTCCGATTATTAACACTACACGTCTTCCGATTAAATCGGACAAAGGCCCCCAAAAGATCTGAGAAATACAAATAGCCACAAGATAAATAGTTATTGTCAACTGGACCTCATTAGAGCTTATGTCGTAATGGTTTTTAATTAATAAAATTATAGGACTGATAAAAGCTAAACCAGTCACGGAGACTGCAGAGGCGGTGGAGAGAGCGATTACTGACGGATTTTTTGTTTGCAACATATTTTTTCTTTTAAATTATTTATGATTTTAAAGAGTGCAAAAATTTACTTATTTTAATGTGCATTAGGACATTTGAGTATTTAAAAAGGGATGCAAAACTATTTTCTTATCGAAAAATTTATATTTCCTCACAACATCTAGGAGAGTTCGACAGTTGTCAGTCATTATTCCATCAACTCCCATCCCAATAAGCTTATTCATCTCGTTTTTTTCATTAATTGTCCAAACATGTACCTTAATTCCATTTTTTTTGCAGTAATCTATTAATTTTTTGGATATGAGCTCATAGCCCAAATAGCTCTTCGGAGTCTGAAGATAGCTAGCATTGTATTTCTTGTCATAATTGAATTTAATGTCCAAGATCAGTGAGAATACTTCCCATTTACTAAAAGACATTGGGAGATCTCTTTTCAAAAACTTTCTCATATAATTCATAGTATTATGGCTGAAGGAACCTAAACAAAGATTTTGAAAGGATTTATTACTATTAATAAGATTTACTAGTGCTTTAGCAGCATTTATGTTTTTAGCATCGAGGTTAAAGGTTACGTCATGAAATTTCTGTAGTAACGTATCAATCCTGGGGATTCTATGTTTCCCATTTATTAATATTTGATCTAAATCTTCTGAGTTAAGTTGGTCAATATTAATGTTAACTCCCACAACCCTTTTTAAATTATAATCATGTATGGCATATAGGATTCCATCCCTGGAAATTTGCACATCCGTTTCGAGCCATCTATATCCTAGCGCATAGGCATCAGCGAACGCTTCAAAGGTGTTTTCGAAAGCTGCCTCAGTACCTCCTCGATGAGCTATTGGTGTAAAAATATGCTTGCACATTTATGTTTTTTTTCTTTTTATCATGTTCATGTTCATATTTGATAGTAATACAAAAACAAGTAGAAGTTAAAAGATGACAGACCCTTCAGAGATTAGATACGCTAAAATACAAGAGAAACTTGAACCATGCGTGACAGAGCTAAACATAAAAAACAAAAGTGTAAAAGTTGATTGGTATATACCTATTGAGTTTTGCCATACCAAAGGAACAATAGCACATGGAGGAACCGTTTCCTTTATATTAGACGCCTCGATGTTTTTTGTGGTTGATCTTATCCATAAAGGCTTCACTACCGGTTTAACTTTAGGATTAAATATACAATATTTAAACCCGTGCAAACCTGGCAAGGTAATAGCAGAAGCCTCGATACTTCGCGAGGGAAAAAATTTTGCGTTCACCCAATGCCAGTTGATCCAAGATAACATTACTGTATCTACAGGAACTCAGCAAATGTCACTTTACCACAATGATATAGCTCAAGATAGCTCGTGGTTCACGCCAAAACCCTACAAAGTGATTGATTAGATACTGTTAGCTATATTTCTCGGCGTGTTCCACCAAGGATCATCATTATAAGCCCTAAGATCGACTTCATGCGTCCAAGCTGATCTATGTTGATCCGCAAGATGATAATATGTCTCAGCTATTTTATCAGGTAACAATAAGCCGTCTTTTTCTAAACCCTTCTCCTTTCGCAGTGCTTGATAGGCTTCGTCTCCCAACATCTTTCCTAGCGTATCGGGGGCATCGACGGCTCCGTCAATTATAATATGGGTCGTGTGAATTCCTTTACTGGAGAACTCAGCGTTTAGGGTCTGGCAAAGCATACGCCTTCCTCCCATAGAAGCGGCATGAGAATGTTGGCCCTTGTTACCCCTAACGGCTGCGGTAGATGACGTTACCAAAAGAGTGCCCCCTCCCCTTTTTTCCATGTAGGGGAATAGTTTCTTAGCTGTACGAAAAAGTGCTAATGTAGCCATTCTCCAACCTCGTTCGAATACCTTATCAGAAGTTTCAAATAGCGATCTATTCCCTATCTGAGATCCTAAATTAAAAACTGCAACGCTAACCGGGCCGATACTCCCTTCAACTTTTTCAATAAGATTTTCTATGGAATTTTCTTCAATCGCATTGATTAAAAATCCTGTTGCATTGCCGCCTTCCCTCTCAATACCTTTTACTGAATTATCGAGACCTTCTTGATTAGTCCTTCTTGAAATCACTGCATGGTAACCAGAAATTGCAAATTTTCTCGCAACATTCACGCCAATCCCAGCACCCGCACCAATGACTAAACACACTTTTTTTTCTTGCATTTTTTTCACCAAAACATCAAATAGAATATTAATAACTCATTTTAACACTCACCTCGGCATCATCAATAAATAAAATTAAACGTGCTGAGTCTTTTTCTAAAAGGGCAGATTTAGAAATGGTAAAGAAAGTCAACGTAGTTGTAGGTTCATTCCTTACGCAGTTCATAATAGTTGGAATGTTATTCACCTATGGCGTACTAATGACTGAACTAGAAAAAGAGTTTGGTTGGTCAAGAACAATTCTATCATCAATCGGATCCGCTGGTTGGCTTGCGTGGGGAATCCTTGCAATACCAGGAGGATATTTAAATGACCGACTTGGGCCAAGAATTGTTTTGGGAGTAAATGGTTTTATTTTCGGGATAGGTTTCATCCTTTTTTCTAAATCCAGTGAGATCTGGCATTTATTTTTGATATTTATTTTCTTTATTGGGACTGGACTTAGTACTCATGATATCTCGACTTTGTCAACAATTGCAAAATGGTTTGAGTCAAAAAGAGGGCTAGTAACTTCTATCGCCAAAATAGGAACTGCGATGGGACAAATGATAATGCCTCCTCTCATAGCATTTTTAATTATCAGCTTTGGGTGGCGCATGGCTACATTTTATCTTGGCATTGCAGCAAGTATCGGATTGGTATTTGCCGCATCACTCATGTCAGCTCCGCATTCTTCACACGAAAATTTAACTAGCAAAAAAACCAATGTTGAGATTATGGACAAAAAAGTTTTTAACCTTTTAGCTTTTTGTCAGTTTTGTGTTTTCTTCGCTATGTTCACAACTATGACGCATATTGCGGCACATGGTTTAAATGTAGGCCTATCTCTAAAAGATAGTGCTTTACTTTTGTCAATAATAGGCTTCTCGAGTATTTTTGGAAGACTTTCTATTGGTGTTTTATCAGATAGACTGGGGGGCAAAAAAACATATATGATTTGTCTAATACCCATGACTATCGCCTTACTAACCATTCCTTTCACAGAAAATATCCTCTTTATTTATATTCTTCTGTGTTTATATGGGTTTTCACACGGTGGGCACTTCACAATAGCCCCTTTTATCATCGCTGAAAACTTTGGTCTAAAAAATCTCGGTGCTATCTTTGGTAAGATAACATTTTTTGGGGCAATAGGCTCTGTAACAGGACCGATCCTAGCAGGAAGCATATTTGATTTAACCCAGAGTTACTATTATGCATTTTTATTAGTAGGGTCGTTGGCTCTAATATCGATATTTTCACTTACTTATTTGCCAAATGAACGTAGAAAATGAACTTGAGCTGGTATTATTTGTTATTTAATTCCAGAAAATTATTGTTGGCCATTTGATCTATAAACCTATCAGAAGCTCCTTGGTTATTCTTATAAAATTTTTCAATATCTTTTATATGACTTTTTTCAGAGTTCATACTTTTCTTATCGTAATAAGCTGAAATCAGAGCGGATAATAACTCTTTTTGCCCACTAATCTTTTTTAAAATACCAACATCTAGCGCTTCCAATGCTGGATATTCAATGCCCCAAATACTTGGGCCCACTATTACAGGTTTTTGCAAAGCAAAAGGCTCAATTATATTATGGGATCCTTCATTGTTCAAAGAGTCACCCATAAAAACTATATCAGACATAGCCATATAAAAATTCAATTCTCCAAGGCTATCACCCCATAACAGACTAACATTGTTTAAGTCTTCAAGATTTATGTCACTACAAATTTTAAAATCTGTTTTGATGCATACAATTTCACTACGAGGTTTTACTTTTATTGAGCTACCTTCAAACAGCATCTTATGTTTGCTAAAGTCATTGGGATGTCTGGGAACTAGCACAAAAAAAATATCCTTATGCTTTTCAGATAGATCTCTTATTATTTCGCCGATTATTTCAAATTCCTGCTTCCCAATACTGGCAAAGCAAATCGTAAAATATTTTTTCAAAGCTATTTTTTTTACTTTCAAAGCTGCATTAATTTGGCCTAACGGAACCCCTTGTTCAAATCTAGCATCTCCCATAACTAAAACTTTTTTAGCCCCAAAGTACTCAAATCTTTTCTTATGCCTTTCGGATTTAGATAAAACTAAATCAAATTTTTCAATCAAACTAGCTTTCAGAAAAGGAAATTTTTTATCTCTGATGAAACCCTTTTCAGGATATTGAGCCTGGGCAAATATGAGAGGAACTTTTTCCTTGTAAGTAGTCGTGATCATTACTGGCCATAAATCACACTCAAGAATTATACAGCACTTCGGATTGAAATTTTTAAGGAACCTTTTGAGCATGAAACCTATTTCAAGTGGAGCGTAAACAATAACCACTTTATTATCATTTATTTCTTTATAATATTCCTGCTGAGCAGCACTTTTGCCAGATAAAGTCAGCGTGGTAATTAATAGTTTTTCTCCATTCAGAAGAAGTTTCTTAAAAATTGGGCGTGCTGCTCTAAATTCACCTAAAGATACTGCGTGACACCAACAAGCTCCTTTAAAGTCTTTTTTGTAAAAACTTAATCTCTCTGCAAGATTTGAAGCATATCCTGGTTCTTTTATA
>CABZEG010000053.1 GCA_902524655.1 uncultured Alphaproteobacteria bacterium
TTTCCAAACAAAATCACCAATTTCATCATCTGAGACCACAGTTATAATTTGAGAACGACCTCCGAGTTTGGAAATAGAAACAGCAATGTTTGCAGCAGATCCCCCCAAATCGGAGATAAATGTACCGGCTTTACTTGTTTGTTTATTGGCTGGTTTAGGGTAAAGGTCCATTCCAGCTCTTCCTACAATTACAAATTTACCCTTTGCCATTCGTTGTTTTAATTTTACGGGTAATTCGATGGTCATTAAACTTAGGCAATTATCTTGAAATCATATTCTTCTAAGCAGGAAACTAAGGTATTGAAACCCTTTTTTGCGTAGTCAAATGGATTGGCTTTCAGAGGATCTTGCTCTGCTTCAATCACTATCCAACCTTTGTATCTAATATCTTTAAGCCGTTTGATAAACTTTCGATAATCAATGCAACCATCTCCTGGCACTGTAAACACGCCATCCAATACACAGTCTAAAAAGCTATCTTTACTTTTATCCACATTCTTGAAAACGTCCTTTCTAATATCTTTTGTATGAATATGATTTATTCTATCCCCATAATTAGAAATAATTTTATCATAATCACCGTCGGCAAATAAAAGATGTCCTGTGTCTAGAAGAAGACCAACTGAGTCTCTAGTGCTATTCATTAATTGCTCGATCTCATTTTGTGTCTCTACGGCTGTACCCATATGGTGATGAAAGGTCAATGGTACGCCTTTGTCTAAGCAATAATCGGCTAGATCACCTAAATCTTGGCCGTATTGCTTAATATCAAATTCGGATAATCTCGGCCTCGAATTCAAGGGTTTATTCTTTTTGTTTTGAACTGTATTGAACGTTTCACCATAAACTAAAACGCTTGCACCAACTTCGGCAAATAAATTTAAAGTTTCATCTAGTTTAATTTTTTCGTCTTTTAGATTGTTATTTAGCATTGTGCCAGAATACCAACCGGAAATAAGCTTTAATTCATGCTCTTCTAAAACTTCTTTAAGGCTAGAAGGGTTCTTTGGAAATTTTCCACCTAACTCAGTACCTGAAAATCCAGCCAATCGTGTTTCTTTTAAGCATGTTTCTAAGCTCGTATCACCTCCAAGTTCAGGTAAATCATCATTAGTCCATGAAATTGGCGACATACCAAGCTTTACTTCCATATACAACTCACTTTCTTTAAAACAATCTATTTATTCACTATCCAATCATGATTTGGATCATTTTTAAACTTCCAAACTCTCTTGGGACCTGCCATTACATTTAAATAATAACTTTTATACCCATGTGGGACACCAACTGGATGATAGCCAGCCGGAACTAGCACGACACTTTTATCAGAGGGCGACATGGATTCATTAATACTCAAATCGTCTGTGTATACGCGTTGAGTTACGTATCCTTGCGAAGGATCTATTCTATGATAGTACGTTTCTTCAAGATAGGACTCCGTTGGTAAATTGTCCTGATCATGTTTGTGAGGCGGATAGGAGGACCAGTTTCCTGATGGAGTAATAACCTCAACTACTAATAAGCTATCAGCTGGCTCAGTTTCTGGAAGTATGTTGCAAACATATCTAGTGTTGGAACCTTCCCCCCTTTTTTCTTTTTCCATTTTCTCTGGTATAATTACGCGAAATTCCTGATCCTGAGTTAAGCCGGGTGCGGTACAATACGCAAACTCACAATCTGTAAGTGTATTTATTTCAAAGCTATGATTGGCTGGACAGTAAAACGCAAAAGGTGCCTCGTTATCAAAAACTGAACTTCTGCCTTTAAAGTTCCCAACTTCTTCTCCATTTAAAAAAAAGTTTATTTCTCCACTTAATAACACAACGCAGACCTCTCGTGAGTCACCATTTCTAGAGAACTTATTTCCTTTAAAAGCTTTATAAATCTCTAATCCAACATATTTCCAGCCAGCACTCGAAGGAGTGATGTTATGTAATCTCATAGATTTCAAATCTGGATTAATTAGGAGCTTGCTCACTATTTGGATCCTTTGTCTTGTATTGCTCTAGCCACTAAATACTTCTTTGAAAGATCTGACTTGCTATTATCGATGAAGGTTTCTGGAATCGCCACATCCCACCAAGCACCTCCTTCCTCAGTGCTTATATTTGGATCTGTATCTATCACTATAACATTAACGCCCTTTTTTGAAATTGCGCTTTTAACCTCTCTCTCCAATTCAGTTATGTCGGAAACATGGGTGGCTTCAGCTCCCATAGATTTTGCATGAGAAACGTAATCAATTTCTATCTGATTCTCGAATTTAGAGTCTGAAAACAGGTTGTTAAACTCGGTCCCCCCCAGAAGCTTTTTGTAAGCGATTAATACAACCATAACCTCTATTATTTGTAAGGATGAGAGTCATTGAAACGCCCATCATTGCGGCGGTAGCGAGTTCCGAATTCATCATTAGGTAAGAGCCATCTCCTGCAAAAATTACATTTGGTCTATTAGGTGCAGCGAGATTTACTCCAATACCAGCTGAAACCTCATATCCCATACAAGAATACCCATATTCCATATGATACGTATCTTGATCTAAAACTCTCCAGAGTTTATGTAGTTCTCCTGGCATTGACCCTGCCGCGCCTATTACGATTGTGTTTTCTGGCACACTTCGGTTTACTGCTCCGATTACTTGACTGTCGGCAGGTAGACTATTCATTAAACTAGTAGAAGTTACTTTGTCCACGTCTTTTGTCCAATTGGACTTTGCTCGGGAATAATGCGCGATATAGTCTGCACTAACCTTATAATTTATGCTTAGCGCTCTCAGCAATTGGAGTGTCTCCTTAGCATCCCCCAGAACAGGTATGGACTTGTGTTTAGTTAGATCATGTGCCTGAACATTTATGGAATATACCGGAGCTTTTATTAGTCCGTTGGAGCCTGTAGTAAAATCTTGCAAGCGACTTCCTACGGAAATAACGAGATCTGCACCTGATATAATTGCATTGGCTGAACTAGAACCTGTCACTCCGATAGATCCAAGGTTTTGCTCATCTTTTTCTACTAAGACTGATTTTCCAGCTTGTGTTGCCACTAGTGGTATTTTAGTTAGATCTAAAAATTTCTTTAGTTCGTTTTGCGCATCGCTGTATTTTACTCCTCCACCAGCGATTACTACAGGTTTTTTTGACTTTTTTAGTGAGTTAGCCAACCTCTCTATCTCTCTTCGGTCTGGTTGAATTCTTCTGACATTCCAGTGAACAATTTCAAAAAAAGATTCTGGATAATTATAGGCTTCGGCTTGGACATCTTGACAAAACGCAAGAGTAACAGGGCCAGCCATAGCTGGGTCAGTAAGAATAGACATGGCTTTTGGTAACGCATTAAGTAATTGTTCGGGCCTAGTTATTCGATCAAAATATCTGCTGACCGGTCTGAAGCAATCATTAGCAGATACAGTTCCGTCTTCAAAATCTTCAACCTGTTGAAGTACTGGGTCAGGGCGTCTGTCAGCAAAGATATCACCTGGTAGTAAAAGAATTGGTAGCCTATTAACGTGAGCTAATGCCGCTGCGGTTACTAGGTTGGTTGCTCCAGGACCAATAGATGATGTGACGGCCATAAACCTTCTCCTTCGCATCTCTTTTGTATATGCTAATGCCGCATGGGCCATGCCTTGCTCGTTATGCCCTCTATAAGTCGGAAGTTCGGATTTATGCTTTTCTAAAGCCTCACCTATGCCAGCAACGTTACCGTGACCAAATATTCCCCACACACCTTTGAAAGCCATTTCAAACGATCCATCAAATTGTTCAATCTTCTGGGCAATCATCCACTTTACCAGAGCCTGCGCTGCAGTTAATTTAACTGTTTTCATTTTTAATTTTTCCTCTTCCATAACTTTATAAGCGTAGTAAATTTATTAAACATCTCATCCTTTGCTTGTTGATTAGTTATTTTATTTCCAAACCACTTTCTGGCTGTTTCAAAAAATATCGACCGTCCCACTGCAAACCCCTTTACGTGTTTATAATTTTTACATAGATCAAAAACTGAAGCCAATTTATCTGAAGGCGCATCCATGCCCAAAACGATTATTCCTTGGGCATATGGATCAAACTGCTGTACGATATCATTGGCTTTTGACCAAAACTCGACATTTTCAATAGGCTCTAGTTTCCACCAATCGGGATAAATATTATCTTCATACAATTTTTGCATAAGAGATAGGATCTGCTTAGGAGAGCTAGCTTTGTCATTTCTTTTTGTAATAATCTCCAATAATAGTTCATGGTTAGTAAGCCTACACGCTTGCGCTAATTGACTTAAAAGTTTTACTTGATGTTCATAGATGTCTTTTGGATCATCATTTCTTAAGGGTGCCAAGACTTTCACACAATGATTAACTGGCCAGTTTGCCAGTCGTGATCCTATATCAGGCTCCTCAGTTAATTCTAAAGGAAATACACCTGCCTTTTCAATTGGTCTACCAATCCATATGTCATGATCAGACGTGGCATGCAAAGAGCTTTCTGCATATTCTTCATCTAAAAGGATACCTACATTTTCTTTCTCAGTTTTTTGCGCCTCCAAACAGGCCTCTAATGCCATTGATTTGAAAACAGCGATATCCTCTTTTTGTTTTTCATTTTCCTCTGCTAGCTTTTTAAATTGCACTCTGTGATCTATTGCCAAAGTAAAAAGGTTATCAAAACTCTTTCTTCGATTTGTACTCCAATGCAGTTGTTCAAGAAATGTATCTTGTCTTAAAGAAAAGTGCTGGCTACCATTTTTGAGGTAGTGTTCTAACTCTATTTTAGATGGATAAGCTGGTGCACATCCATGTCGAGAGACTGCTAAAGCACCACATGCATTGGCATACTTCGCGCATAATTCCAATGACTGGTCATTTAACCAACCATATAAAAAACCTGCCATAAAGCCATCACCAGCACCCAGGACATTAAATATCTCAATTTTATTAACTTTTACAGAAATACCTGAATCCCAGTTAATTATAGCATCGGGGAAAACGGTGCACCCCATGGCGCCCCTTTTGCAGACTATGATAGCTTGCGTTAGTTCACGACAGATTCGAAGCGCCTTTAATGTGTCTTGAGTTCCTCCTGCTATATGCCATTCTTCTTCCGTTCCTACAATAAGATCACAGTGGCTTATGATTTTTTGAACATGACTTGTTACGACCTTACTTTCTTCGAACCTGCTCTCACCATCACCATGACCGCCTAAGGACCAGAGGTTTGGACGATAATCAATATCAAACCCGACAAGCACATTATTATTTTTTGCATAGTTAATTGCTTGGAACGAAGCTTCTGATACTTGCTTCGAGCTAAAGTGGGTACCGGTTACAACAACACATTTTGAGCGTTTAATAAAATCTGGATCAATTTCATTCTTTGTGAGGCCCATATCAGCACAATTCTCACGGTAAAATAATAGAGGGAATTGTTCCTTATCGCGAATACCTAAAATAGCGAGAGCGGACAAACGTTCCTTATCAATAATAATTCCCTCTGTGTTTACACCCTCTCTAGTTAATTGCTCAGTAATAAATCGCCCGAAATGCTCATCACCTACTCTTGTAATGACTGCAGATCTCAAACCTAATCTTGATGCTCCGATGCTAATGTTAGTAGGACTACCCCCAATGTATTTTTGGAACGACGTCATGTCTTCCAGTCGGCCTCCAACTTGCCCTCCATATAAATCTACTGAAGATCGTCCAATTGTTATTACATCAAGATCATTTTTTTGATTAACCATTTTACTTTTAAGCCTTTCAAAAAGCTGATGTTTCCCCCTTTTAAATCACTGCTATCTTCCGGAGAATTCTGTTTCAAGTTTCTCTAACTCTGCACCACCTGCCATCAAGGGTCTAAGGTTATTCATATCAATTTCGTCTCTTGATCCCTCGGCCAAAACTTTTCCTCTGTTCAGAAAAGCAAAACGATCTCCCAAAAGCTTAGCGTGCATATCATTATGGGTTATGAATATTATGGCTATGTCACCTAACTCTTTTACTTTTTTTATAGTTCTTAAAACTTCTAACTGCTGTTTTTGTCCGAGGGCCGAAGTTGGCTCATCCAGAATAAGAACATTGGCTCCAAAATAAATAGCTCTAGCGATCGCTAGTGTCTGTCTTTGACCACCTGACATAGTTCCTATCGGTTGTGTTGGGTCCGCTACATCAATACCCAGTTTCGCCATTTCCTTTTTTGTGATGGTATTCATCAGAGGCATATTTAAAAATAAGCCTTTGGTAATCTCTCTACCTAGAAAGAAATTTCTAGTCACACTCATCAAAGGTTGTAACGCCAAGTCCTGATACACTGTACCGATACCAGCAGACACAGCTTGTCTTGGTGACTTAAAATTCACTGGCTCACCGCTCAGCAGTATTTCGCCCTCACTAGGAATGTGGACCCCAGATAACAGTTTTATTAGTGTTGATTTACCTGCACCATTATCACCTAATAAAGCCGTTATCTCACCCTTAAAAACCTTAAATGATATATCCTTCAGCGCTATTATGTTACCAAAAAACTTCGATACATCCCTAAATTCAATTGATGGGATCATAGTCTCTTTAGCCTTTCACTATCCTGTCTCTCAAAAATTGGTTTAAAAGAGCAGATCCTAAAATTAGCATTCCTAGCATCACCCTAAAAAGGTTATTGTCGATAAAAGGTACAAAGTTTATTCCTCGGCTTGCGATTGCAAAAATTAATGCCCCAAGAACTGCTCCAACGACAGAGCCGTAACCGCCGGTTAATGCACAACCGCCAATAACCGCCGCTGCAATTGCATGTAGTTCGCGAAAATCTCCTGCTTTGGGATCTGATGCACCAGATGTCATTACGGTTATAATACCTAAGAGACAGGCAAGAGAGGTCGAGATCATAAATAAGCTAATTTTCACCCTTGCTACTGGAACACCAACAGCTCTTGCAGCCACCGGGTCAC
>CABZEG010000054.1 GCA_902524655.1 uncultured Alphaproteobacteria bacterium
AGAGGTGCTGAGTATGTCGTGGATTTTTTGCCAAAAATTAAAATAGAAATCGTTGTATCAGATGAAATTTACGAACGCGTAGTAACTCTGATAACTGAAAAATCAAAGACAGGAAAGATTGGGGATGGAAAGGTTTTTGTTACCGACATAATGAATGCTGTAAGAATACGAACTGGCGAAGAAGGTGAAGACGCTCTTTGAGATAATATTGTATTAACTGAAACTTAGGAAGGAATTATTCATGACAATAAAAAAAGTGCTTAATGAAATAAAAAAAGGTGATTACGAATACGTGGACATGAGATTTACCGACCCGAGAGGAAAACTTCAACACGTCACAGTAATGGCTTCGGAAGTTGACGAAAGCTTTTTAAAAAGTGGATGGATGTTTGATGGCTCTTCTATCGCAGGCTGGAAATCGATAAATGAATCTGACATGAAACTTATGCCTGATCTCGAGTCTGGTTATCTCGATCCTTTTTATTCTGAAAAAACCTTTTGTTTGCATTGCAATGTGGTAGAGCCGGAGACAGGAAAACTCTATGGCAGAGATCCAAGGAGTACAGCTGTAAAGGCTGAGGAATACCTAAAAAAGACAAAAGTCGGCACAAAAGCTTTTTTTGGTCCCGAAGCAGAATTTTTCCTTTTCGATGATGTCAAATTTTCAAATTCAATGAACAAGGTTAGTTTTGAAGTGGATGCTATGGACGCCTCTTGGAATACGGATACTAGTTACGAAATGGGTAATATGGGTCATAGGCCAGGTGTTAAAGGTGGTTATTTTCCTGTAAATCCAACAGATGCTGGCCAAGATATTCGATCAGAAATGTTATCTACAATGAAGAGAATGGGAATGAAGGTGGACAAACATCACCACGAAGTGGCTTCATGCCAGCACGAGCTTGGCCTTGTTTTCGACTCGCTGAAAAGTCAAGGTGACAACCTCCAGAAGTACAAATATGTAATTCAAAATGTAGCACATTCCTACGGCAAATCAGCGACTTTTATGCCAAAGCCGGTTGCTAATGATAACGGAACTGGTATGCACACAAACATGTCTATTTGGAACAACAACACTCCTATATTTGCAGGAAAAGAATATGCGGGTTTATCAAAAAATGCTCTTTATTATATTGGTGGAATATTGAAGCACGCCAAAGCTTTAAACGCGTTCACTAATCCATCTACCAATTCATATAAAAGGTTAATACCAGGGTTCGAGGCTCCAGTTTTGCTTGCCTATTCTGCCAAGAATAGATCAGCGAGTATTAGGATTCCGTACGTAGAATCTTCAAAAGCAACGAGAGTAGAGGCTAGATTCCCAGATCCGACAGCTAACCCTTACCTCTCATTCGCAGCATTGCTTATGGCTGGATTGGACGGAATAAAGAATAAAATTGATCCCGGAGAAGCCGCTACAAAAGATTTATATGATCTACCTCCTGACGAATTAGCTTCAATCCCTACAGTTTGTGGGAGCCTACGTGAAGCCCTAGGTAGTCTAGAAAGTGACCACGATTTTCTTCTTGAAGGAGATGTATTTAATGTCGATCAATTGGAGGGATACATGGATCTCAAGTGGGAAGAAGTGTATGCTGTCGAGCATACACCTCACCCCGTAGAGTATGGTCTATATTATTCTCTTTAGAGTCTTTAAGAATTATTTAAAGGCATAGATAAAACCTATGCCTTTTTTTGTTTTTCTGTTATTTTTTGAACAATTGACGTAGCTTAACAAAGAATAATCTTGAAGGCATTCTGTTATTTCAAATTCGAAGCAATTATATGATGCATCTGCAATAGAGGTTCTTGAAGGACTGGAGCCAGTAAGAAAACGTCCAGGTATGTACATTGGAGGTACTGACAGCAAAGGTCTTCATCATCTTGTGTCTGAAGTTTTAGACAATTCGATGGATGAGGCTGTTGCTGGCTTTGCAAAAAAAATTACCGTTGAGTTTGTTTCTGAATCTGAGATATCGATATCTGATGATGGAAGGGGAATACCTATTGACTTCCACCCAAGATTTCCAAACAAAACAGCGCTCGAAGTAATTTTTTGCACTTTACACGCTGGAGGCAAATTTTCTGATAAAAATTATGCAACTTCAGGAGGATTGCATGGAGTTGGCATTTCTGTTGTTAACGCTCTTTCTGAAAAGTTAACTGTTGAGGTAGTAAAAAATAAAGTTTGCTATACTCAAAGCTTCTCTAGAGGCATTCCTTTGGATCAGCTCAGAAAAGTAGGTGAAAGGAAATTCCAATCCGGAACAAAAATTACATTTTCACCTGACCTAACTATATTTAGTAGTAACCATTTCTTTATCCCAGAAAAAATATATGAACTTGCCAAATCTAAAGCATATCTTTTTTCGGGTGTTACTATCGATTGGAAAGCACCATGCCTCAAAAAAGCTGATTTGAATAAAATACCTATGGTCGAAAGATTCCACTTTAAGAACGGACTTATTGATCTTGTAAAGTCAAATACTAATATGGAATTCAATATTATAAATGATTTTTTTGTGGGAGAAGCAGATTTCAAAGAAAAATTTGATCCAAAAGAAAAAGGATCAATTCACTGGTGTGCTTGCTTCAACACATACAGTCCTATAACCAAATCATTTTGTAATACAATCCCTACAAGCGATGGAGGCACACACCAGAGCGGTTTTCTAAATGCGATTACTAAGGGATTTAAGTCCTATGTTGAGCTAATAGGGGACAAAAAATTTTCTGCCATCATTAAAGATGATGTTCAGGAAATTACATCTAGCTCAATTTCTGTATTTGTTGAGCAACCACAGTTTGTTGGACAAACTAAAGACAAACTATCTAATTTAGAGGTACAGAAAAAGGTTGAGGCCATAATAAAAGATAGGTTTGAAAATTGGTTAGCGAATGATAAAGCAAGAACACTATTGCTAATTGAAAACCTTCGAATGAGGGCAGAAGAAAGGATAAAGAGTAGGCAAAAAAAAGAAACTCTTAGAAAAACTCCTTTGAAAAGACTTATGCTTCCAGGTAAGCTTGCGGACTGTTCAATAGCGGACAAGGAAGGCACTGAACTATTTCTGGTTGAGGGAGATAGTGCTGGTGGGAGTGCAAAGCAAGCCAGAGATAGAATGACCCAAGCTATCTTGCCATTAAAAGGAAAAATTCTAAATGTTGTTGGTACTAGCAATAAGAAGGTCTACGAGAATCAAGAGATTGATGATCTTTGTAAAGCTATAGGATTAAAATTAAGCTCTCCAAATGATATAAGTAATCTGAGATATGAAAAAATTATCATTATGACTGACGCAGATGTTGATGGCGCTCATATTGCGTCTCTTCTTATTGCGCTTTTCCACACGAGATTTCCAAAAATAATTGAAGGTGGACACTTATTTATTGCGGTACCGCCCCTTTACAAAGTTTCATGCAAAAATGAAACATACTATGCAAATACTGAGGAGGAGAAAGAAAAAATTTTTCAAAATTTTAAGTCAACAATAAGTAATATACAAGTCAGTAGATTTAAAGGTTTAGGAGAAATGAACCCCTCACAGCTTAAAGAGACAACGATGGAAGTTAAAACGAGACGCTTAATACAAATTAGTTTAGATTTAGATATTATAGATGAGACGAACAAACTTGTTGACAATTTAATGGGGAAAAACCCTGAATATAGATTTAATTTCATATCAAAGAATGCTAAGTCTTTGGATGATGCTCTTATATTGTAGTTAATACCTTGGAAAAACAAATAAACAAGTTTGTTTTAGCAGCACAGAGACCGCCAGTCATAGAAGTCAGAGAGTGGGTAAAACGTCATGGAAATTCAAAGAAACCACTCTTGAACCTTAGCCAAGCGGCACCTATGTCTCCTCCTCCCGAAGGCTTATTAAAATTTTTGTCTGAACAGACCCTTTTAACAGAAAATCACTTATATGGAGATGTTCTTGGTGACATTATTTTAAGAGAAAAGATAGTTAGTTTATGGAATGACGACTATGGCTCTTCAATTAGTATTAATAACGTGGCAATAACCTCTGGTTGCAATCAAGCTTTTTGTGCTGCAATAACTACCATAGCTTCTGCTGGTGACTCAATCCTCGTGCCTGTGCCTTGGTATTTTAATCATGAAATGTGGCTAACAATCCAAGGAATAACTATAATACCAATACCTTGCGATGCAAATATGTACCCTGATATCGATATCGCTAAGAAGCTTTTGGATAAAAAAACAAAAGCTATTGTAATGGTGACTCCTAATAACCCTACTGGAGTGGAATACCCATCAAATTTGATTGAAGATTTTAGTGCACTGGCAAGAGACAATAATATAAAGTTGATAATTGATGAAACTTACAAAAACTTTGGTAATGAACAGAGCAATATTATATACAAAGGTCAGTGGAATGATCATTTGATTCAGCTTTATTCTTTTTCCAAGGTATATAGATTAACAGGTCACCGTGTAGGGCTAATGGTTGCATCTGAGTCATTTATAAAGCAGACAGAAAAATTTCTTGACACCACTACCATATGTCCCAACAGATTAGCTCAAAAAGCTGCATATTTTGGTTTGATAAATTTGAATGAGTTTATAAAAAAAGAGAAGTTAAAGATTAAAAAGCTAAAAAATACTTTTAAAAAAGAGCTACAAGACAGTATAAATTGGTCACTATTAGGGATAGGAGGTTATTTTGCTTATCTCGGTTATAATTCAACCTTGGACTCAATATCTGTTGCAAAAAAACTTCTTGCTGAACAAAATATTCTTACAATTCCTGGAGACATGTTTTTTCCAAATGAAAAAAACATCTTTATAAAAGAGAGACGCTCTATTAGAATTGCATTTGCGAATTCAACAGATGAAGAATTCATTGAGCTGTTCAAAAGACTAAATAAATTTAATTTATTAAAATAATGTTTTAATTGGGAATAAAGTGGCATTCTTTAAAGGAAATATAGGCAAATTTTTTGCGTGGATAATGGTTTTCATAGTAATAGTAAGCTTGGCAGGATTTGGAATTCAAGACGTAATATTGGGGACTTCAGGTAGAAACATCGCGACAGTCGGAAAAGAAAAAGTATCTATAGATGAATTTTTGAGAAGTGTTGAAAATGAGGTCCTTAGATTTTCTCAAGAAAACAATGTAACTTTAACCGTGGAAGAAGCAAAGACTTATGGGTTAGTTAATAAAGCCTTAAATGACTTAATAGCAAAGAAGATTTTTGACAATCTAATTAAGAATGAGGGTATTTCCCGAAAGGATAAAAGTGTCGTAGAATATCTTAAAACAGTTGAGACTTTTAAAAATATAAATGGAAATTTTGATGTCAATAAATATAAGCGCTATGTATCTACGACAGGAATGACCGTTAAAGAATTCGAAAATACTTTAAAAAATGACCTTGTCAGAGAGCTTATACTAAGCGTTTTTGAGGCGCCTAAAAATATTGAAAACACAATGCTTAAAAAATCTTTAGCGCATTATTTTCAGAGCAGAAAAGTATCGCTTGTAGAGTTGAATGCAAGTACCTTTAGGAAAGTAGCAAACAACCCTACTGGTGCCGAAATATCTAAGTATTTTGATGAAAAAAAAGATCAGTTTAGGTCACCCAATATAAAAATAGTTAAAATTGGGAGTATTGATTTTAAAAAACTCGTTAAAAATCAAAATATTGAGAAAAATCTTATCCAAGAATATTATGACAAAAATATAGTTAGCTTTAGAACCGAAGAAAAACGACTTATTGACAAGCTTTCCTTTTCTGATGACATAGCTAAAAACAAAAAGCTTATCGAAGATATAAAGTCGAAGCCCGAGCTATTTGACGAAGAAATACTTTCTAGAGGTTTGAATGTAGATGATATTACTCTAGGCTATGTCAATAAGTCAAAATCTGTAAATGATGGAAACCTCCTCGATCTATTTAATAAGAAAAATGATGGGATTTATGGACCTTATGAGACAGATCTAGGTTTAGCGCTTTACAGGATTAGGATGATAAAAGCTGAGAACCAAATACCCTACGCTACAGCTGAAAACGATATAAGAAATCTCCTAGCGTCTGAAAAAGCCAAAAATCAAACCTTCAAACTTTTAGAAGATCTCAATAATGAAATTGCTGCTGGGCAAACTTTAGAAGATTTGGTATCAAGATATTCACTTTCAATAGAGACAATAAAAATTGAAGATGATCAATTACCAGACAGACTAAAGAATGACAAAAGTGTAAAGAAGCTGTTCGATGATGCGAGCGATCAAATAACTGAATTCATACTTTCAGCAGACAATTCATTGATCACAATTCAGTTAGATAAAGAGATTAAATCAAGAAATTTAAGCTTAATGGAGGCATCAAAAGATATAGAAGAAATTTTGCGAAAAGATAACACACTTATTGCTGCAAAATCTTATTTCGATAAGAAATTAGAACAACAAAATAGAAGTTTTATAGACCTATTATTTGAAATTAATAATGACGAAGAAATACTTGTTGAGATCAAGAATAAAAAAGTTTTTAGGTTTAATGTTGATGATCAATTAACAAAAGAAATTATGGATCGATTATTTTTTCTAAAAGAGAAAGAGTTCTTGTACTTTTAT
>CABZEG010000055.1 GCA_902524655.1 uncultured Alphaproteobacteria bacterium
AAAAAAATTACATGGAACTGAAAAGATTGTCTTTTCAGACTATAGAATGGGATCTCTTTATATTTTTCACTCCGGTGATTTTGAAGCAGACGTAGTTATGGAAAATAGATTGACACAGTTCGATGTCTGGAGAGATAAGGAAAAACCATACGCCAATAAAACTTTAATCATTACTGATGACGATTTTCCAATTGGCCAAAAGATTTTGTCGAAATTTGATACTATTGAATTTATTAAAGATATAGGAATTTATATAGGGGATAAACTTGTAAGGAAATATAAAGTTTATTTGGGCATCTCACATAGCTAATTCATAATTTTGTGGATTTCCTCAATAACTAAATTGGTTGGATTTGTATATCTATAAGCCAGAGCCGCCTGAATAAGGTTCATACGTAATCCATTTATAGTCTCGAGACCTATTTCTTCGGAATTTTTAAGAAGTGTTGTTTTTATAGGATCATAAATTATATCATACACAACTAACGTTTTTTTTGCTTTTTTGAGTATCTCGGCAGGCACGGGAGTTGAAATATTGCTTTCTATGTGACCAATGGATGTAGAGTTTATTAGTAAATCAAGATTTGGAAGATAAGTCTCTAAATCATTTAGAGAGTATGAATGCAAACCAAATTTTTTAGAATTTTTAAAATTTACTGGGCTTCTATTAAAGATATGAATTTTATGCCTTTCTTTAAAGTCTTTAAGAAGAAAAGCTAATATCGCTTTACCTGCTCCACCAAATCCCAAGAGGCCAATAGTCAAATTGTTATTTTTTGTAACTAAATCTCTAATAGGTTCCAATGCGGCTTCACCATCTGTATTTGTTCCAGTGAATTCATTTACAAAGTTAGTGAATCTAGGTCGGTAAAAACAGTTTACGGCACCTACAGCTTTTATTTCTTCTTTCACATTATCTTTTATAAGGTCAAATACCTTTTCCTTATAAGGTACAGCAACAGAACCTCCCAAACATTGCTTATCTTCCTTCAAGATATAAAAAAGCTGCTCGAGCTTCTCTTCTTGGACATCCAGTGGAACCATTCGAATGTTTTTCTCCTCATACTTGTAAACTTTGTTCCATAATGTCGGAGACCTTGCTCCCCTTGAAGGATTTGTACCAATAATTACACTGTAAAAGTCTAAGCTCGACTCCATCGCCTGATTATCTATGATATTGTTCAGATACTTAAACATCGAAGATTTTTTTTCCAGTAATATTAGCTACTCTATCCATGCTGATCATTAATTCAGAAAAACTGGTAAAATCTATAGGTTGAAGCGGATCAACTGCTGAATTTTCAGGATCAGGATGAACTTCTAACATTATACTATCTGCACCAGCAGCTACACTAGCTAAAGACATTGGCTTAACCCATGGACGCCAAAAAGTTGCGTGGGAGGGGTCTACTGCAATGGGCAAGTGGGTGACTTCTTTCGCAGCTGGCACTACTTGTAGGTCTAACAAAAATCTTGATGAATCTCTATGTGTGTGAGGAACTGTTACTCCCCTTTCACATAAAATAACCTTCTGGTTACCTTCAACGAGCGCGTATTCAGCTGCGCCAAGCCAATCTCTAAGTGATGCTCCAAAGTGCCTTTTGATCATTAAGGGTTTTTTTGTTCTTGCTGCAGCTGCAATCAATGGATAATTTTGCATATTTCTTGATCCAATTTGCAGTATATCAGTTACTTCACAAATTAAGTCCAGAAACTTCTCTTCCATTACTTCGGTTATAATCCCAATACCGGTTTCCTTTTTTGCAACACCTAGCCACTTTATTCCATCTTCTCGGGTCTCTGTATATTTTTCAGATCTATAAGGAAAGCTTAAAGGTTTGAAAGCACCACCTCTCAAAAAATGAGCTCCCGCCTTTTTAACGCTTATAGCTGTCTCAACAATAAGTTCCTCGCTTTCAACCATATTTGGCCCAGCCATGACAGGAATGAGTTTGTCTCCAAAAGATACACCAGCTACTTCGAACTTAGAAAAATGGTCAATATTTTTCTTTGATGCTAAAGGAAATTTCTCCTCCATATCTGAAGCAGAGACGTCTTTTCCAGGTGCCTTGTTTTGTATCATTTTATATTCCTAATTTTGAACTGCTTAAGTGTTCTGATAGGTAAATCTTTCTACCTCTCTCGACACTAGCATAAATTGTGTGTATTAGCCTAAGGGTGTGAATACATTCCTTTGCCAAAAATGGAATTTCACCAAATTCGCCACTTCTATATTTTTCAAAAATCATTTTAAGTTGTCGGTAGTGACTTATTCCATAACCATTATCGACTTCCTCAGAGAATTTGTTGATCACCTCTTGTTCAATGTCAACGGAGTCAGAAAACTCCCATTGGTCAATCTTATTCAGAGCAACACCACCAACACGTACTGTCCCTTTAGTTCCGGTAATAGTAATTGAAGCTTCAATATCTTTTGGCCTAGCCGCAGTTGTCAGTTCTAGGGTAGCTAAACCTCCATTTTCCAACTCTATTGCTGCTGCCAGCGTATCTTCTGCTTGCAGTTGATTTGCTCTCTTGGCTGACACCGCACAAACAGATTTTACCTTGCCACAAATCCAAGTAAGAGCATCGACATGATGAATAGCTTGCTGATTGGTAACCCCACCATCTTGTGCCCAAGTGCCGTGCCAACCATCATTATAATAGTCTTGCATCCTACACCATCTCAACCTTATAGATACTGATACTAATTCGCCAAATCTGTTATTTTCAAAGGCATTTCTCGTTACTTCGACTGCTGGATTTAATCTATTTTGAAAAATTGAAGCACAAAACTTCTCAGTTTTTGACGAGATACTAATTAATTCTTCTGCATGTTCGATTCTTAGAGATAAAGGTTTTTCCACTATAACATTTAAATTATTTAGTAAGCATTTTTTTGAGTGTTCATAGTGCTGTCCACTTCTAGTAAGTATTAAAACTACTTCCATTTTGTCGTGCTTAACAAACTCTTCGATATTATTGTAAGGTTTGCAGGAAAATATATTTCCGACATGATTACTTTTGCTGATATCCACATCACAACAAGCCACTACTTCATATAGTGTGCCTACTCTTTCAGAAATTAGAATTTTTTGTATGTAATGTTCACATACTCTTCCACATCCAAGAATTCCTATTTTTATTTTTTTGTTATTCATAATTCTTCTTTTTCATTAATTTGAAACGAATATGGATAGTTAGGTACAGGCGACAGCCCCAACCTATTTGTCAAGATTGTCTTTTTTCTTATATTGTCAACATAAGTTACAGCTCCTAACCCAAATAAGTTAATATGAATTTTTTCTGGTTTCAGGTCTCTTGGAACCATTTTTCTATCTCCAATTGCTTGGATTTTATCTTTTGAGTCCAACCAAATGCTTCTTTGCTCTATGATTGAAGCACAAACTGTGTCGTATCCACCTTCAATGATACCATTAATAATTTTACTTAGTAATCCAACTGGTCTGAAAGGATAATTTTCTTCTACAATAACTACTAAATCAACCTTCCTAACCTCTTCAATCTTTTCAATGGTATATTTTAAAACATCTGGCAAACTAACATTTTCAGCTGAAAGATCAAGTGGCCTTATAAATGGAGCTAATGCACCATTATCTATAGCTATCTTTGCTGTATCTTCGTTATCTGTTGATATATAAATTTCGGAGATGAGGTCACATGACTTCAGATATTTTATGCTTTCAATTAGAAGATTCTTTCCCTCAAACGTACTTGGAAGCCCTTTAATAGGGACGACCCCGATAATATTTAGTTTATCAAGTATAAGATTTGAGAGGGATGTAGGAGAGCCCTCTAAGTTTTCGATAATGTTTACGACCTTTTCGGCTCTGTCAACTCTTCCACCTTGATTTATTCCGTGGTAGTGGTAGACGCTAGCATCGGGGGCGTATAAGATATGATAACCATTTTTTATAACCTCAGCACCCCACAGCCTATCTTCAATATTTGTAGTGTTTTCGTCAAATGGGAATTTTTTCCACATATCTCGCGTTAACGCACTGTTTGCATTATGAAAAAAACTATCCTTCCTCTGAATGCGCTCGTCTAATCCAAAAACGATGGTTAAATCTCTCTTATCTAATGCTGAAGAAGAGGATAAAGGTTCTTGGCGCCCGTAAACGCCCGCAAGTAACCCGCTTCGATCCTTTGCCAAAGGATCAATTAAAGATTGAAGCCACATATCATTTTTTGGTATACAGTGCCCGGAAATAATAACAAGATATTTCCCAGTTGAAGCCCTCACGCCCTCATTGATGGCCCTTCCTGGATAGAATTCTGCTATATTAATTATTATGTTGGTGTATTTTTTTGCGATTTTTACTGTATTATCATCGGAGTCATTATCCACCAAGATAATCTCATAGTCTTTTATTCTCTGAGTGGCTATAGCACTCAAACAATGATCTATCCATCTCTCCTCGTTTTTTGTTCTTACTATTATTGAAACAAGAGGTTTTAAAGGTTTAACCTTGGTATTCATAAAAATAACTTTACTCTTTCTGGATTATTTATTTTTAAATATTCTAGGGCTTTTTCTGCCAAGAAAAAATCAAACTCATTATGAATATCAATTCCCGTCTCAAAATTATCGTTGATTATAATTTTGACGTTGTCCCCAATCCGTTTGCCACTACGCCACAAATAAGAACGAGATGCGCATGCTAGTCCAGTGTCTTCTCTATAAATAGCCTCTTTTTCTTGTCTACTTGAATAAACTTCCATTTTTTTTGAAACTCTTTCAAGCTTTCCATTATCACTTTTCATCCAAAAATTTTTGTGTGTTGGGTTAGCAGCAAAAACGGACTCAAGTTCAGCATTATTCTCTAATATATTTATTGCACTAGTGATCCAATCGACATCTCTAAAAATGTCGGTACAAGTTAAGAAAACACAAATATCAAAATACTGGTTTGTTTGCTTTTCAAATTTATCCAACGCATCCTTCAAGGTTTCTTCAGTGGTAGAATAATCTTGGGCTAAATTTGATGGTCTTAATCCTGGAACAGTGGCTCCGAATGATTTTGCACTTTCGGCTATCTCTTCGCTATCTGTGGTCACTATTACACTATCAATCTTCTCACAGCTGGTAGCTGCTATTATGGGCCACGCTATAAGCGGTTTACCATTGAAAACCTTTAAATTCTTGCCAGGTAATCCCTTAGATCCACCCCTAGCAGGAATGATACAGATTGTTTTTATTTTTTCTTTCATGGACCAATGTTTAACTCAAGCGGTTATAAAACTCAATATTATATCAACTATCAAGACACTCCTCTCGTTAATTGCGTTAATTCTCAATTGCTAATAAATATGAATAAATTACTATTTGTAAAAATTCTCAGAGATGTATCATTTTTCATACTTTTAATTCTTGAAGTGCTTATTCCGGCTTATTTGAAAATTGGAATTTCAATTTTTCTTCTCTACAAAAAAGATCCTTATTATCCCATATTTTTTGTCTCCCCTAAAAAAAGGTAATTCGATTTTGTTAATAACATCATAGTTATACTCTTGCACCGACTCCAGCAAATCAATTTTTTTGTTAGTGTGAAGGAGTTGTACGCTAAGTATCGTTGTAAAATTTTTTTTTCTTAATCCTATATATTTAAAGTGGTTACCATTTGGACCAATTACACCAACTAAGTGCTTATTACGAAAAGCTGAAGTTAATTGCCCACTGTCGTACCAATGAAAAGTTGCTAAAGAGTCCAGCTCCTTTTCCTGAAGTGTTTTCTTTAAAATGTTGGTAATATCTTCCCAATCCAAGAGTTCTCTAGTATTGTCCCAATAAGGAACTTTATCCCCATAGTGTTCGGTAATAAAGCCTGTCTTGGCATGAATTAAGATACTAGAGATTGCTAAAACTACCACAAAAACG
>CABZEG010000056.1 GCA_902524655.1 uncultured Alphaproteobacteria bacterium
CTTTCTGAGAATAGACATAGGTCAAATGTCTGATTTTTTTTGGGTTCATAATCTTCAAACCTTATATTATGAACTTCGGCTTTATTGTTTGTGTTTTCTAAACATCTTTTGCTTAGTATATCGCTGGGTATAATAATAGTGACGCTATGGCCTAAGGAGATTAATTGCTTTGCTGTTTCTCCAGCACCTCCGCCAATATCAAGGATCTTCAGCTTTTTCTTTTTTGGGAAGTATTTGAACAGTAGTTTTGTATACTGTTCTTGAGCCTTGCCCAAATTCTCAAGACAAGGATCTAGGTTGTCCCAAACGCCATAGTGCATGTTCTCTCTTCCAGTAACAAATTTTGCTATTGCCAAAGAAACCTCAAGCCCAAGAGCTTTAGTATCTAATGTGTTATTTTTTTGCAATTGCATCCCTATTCACAACCTAAATTACTAACAAAAATTACCATGTACAAACCATCTATTTTCTGAAATCCTATTCTTTTCTTCAAACATCCACAACCTTGCACCACACGTTGTTTTCACCTCCCAATAGTCACGTAATCTAAAATTTGTTCCTTTATCCTTGTTCCACCATTCAGACGCTATTCTTTCAGGTCCACGTACATAGCAGGTTTTATACTTTTTTCCTCTCCAACTGAATTGATTCAGATGGTCATCTCTATACAAAGTAGCATTAATGAGATCCGGTGAATATAAAAGTATTGGTCTGATAAATTTACTTTTCTGCCATTGATTACCTGTTTTTCTTTTTGTTTTAAATTCATCTAAAGAAAAAGTTTTCTCTGGTATGTGACTGTGTTGTTGCGCGAAGGATCTCACCTTATTTTTCCCTAACTTAGCTTCGATTCTGGCCATCAACAAACTTATTTTTTCTTCCTCATCTAGATATTTAGAAGTATAATCTCTACCAGGAACATTTATAGCTATTTGTCGTTCTCTTGCTTCTTCAATATGTACCCCTTCAAGCACTATTGCTTCTATATTTTTGAGACTTTTAATAGTTTTGAGTTTTTCTAGCATTACCATTTCTATTTTGGCTTTGTCTTGCGTGGGGTTGCTGAAATTTATCTCTATAAGTAATTTATTGTTTGGTGGAAATTTAACATTACATCTTCCAACTAGCTTCTTATTTTTCTCGAGCTTATCACATAGTTTCCTAATAAGAGTTTTGATGAATTCACTTATACCTTGAAGAGTTATTTCTTCTAAGAACAGTTCTGTTGAAAAGGAATATTTTTCTTCCCAGACAATTTTATTGAATAATTCTGTTTCTTTGCCCAAAACTTGCCGTACTCTTTTAATTATATGATTGCCAAATCTTCTATTAATAGAAGCCGGGTCTATGTTTATTAGGTCTCCAACTTTGTAGATGCCAAACAAATTTAATAGATTTACATCGGTGATTTCTAGGTTCAACGCTTCTACTGGTAAGGAAATAAGAGCTTTTTCTGTTTTATCATTATCAATTATTCTAGACCTATACACAGGGTCATTAACAGAATATCCTGTATTAAAGATAGATAATTTCTTTTGCGAACTCTCGGTATCTCTATCGCTGGGAATTTTAATCCTTGTAGCTCTACTTTGATCATTGATTATTTTTCTAAGATTTGCTCTTGGTTTTTTTTGATTGGAACTATTTCGGAATCTTGCTATTGCCCAAGCTGCGCCCTGAGTTTCCGCAATCCCTATAATGCTGAGTATATTAATTTTAGAAAAATGAGTTGTTAGTTGATGTATGAAGTCTTCCTCTTTCCCTATGAATTTCTCGCATCCTGTTATATCAAGCATCAAGCTATCATAGCCATCCAATCTTACAAGAGGTGTGAATTGATATGTGAAACTAAAAAGTTTAATTAGTTTTTTTTTAAGATCCGAATGCTGAACTGTTTTACTAATCACATGAGGGTTTAATGTCAGAGTTTCCTGAGTAGACATTCCTGCACATATATTTAGCTTTTTAGCTAATCCATTTGCGCATATTATTTTCTCCCCTTCAGAAAAAGAAACAACTAGAGGTAATGAATCTAAAAGGGGTTCCTTAGATAATATTGTCTCTAATGGTAATTGTGGAAACCAAATGGAAGCGAATCTATTTTTTAGCTTTATTTTGTTCATGGTTTGTTCTTTTTAATTGTAAACGAATGAAAAGTCCAACTCAATTTCGTACTTTGGCATACAGCAGATATGAAAATTATTTTACCTATCTTTTGTAAAAATACCCTGATAGGATTTCCGTAAATAATTTTGTGATAGAAAATAATGATCAAAAAAAAGAATATTTTTTAACGCATTTATAATAATTTGATTTGTATGATGCTAAAAATAGTATAGTAACAAGAACACTATGATATCCAGAAAAAATAAGTTCGATTACGATGAGCTAATATCATGCGCTAAGGGTGAACTGTTTGGAATAGGTAACCCTCAACTTCCAATGCCCCCTATGCTAATGATTGATAGGGTAACAGAGATATCAGATGATGGTGGTGAACATAATAAAGGACATATTATAGCAGAGTTCAACATAAATCCAAAATTATGGTTTTTTGAATGTCATTTTGAAGGAGACCCTGTAATGCCAGGGTGTCTGGGTTTAGACGCATTGTGGCAACTAACCGGATTTAATCTAGGATGGAGAGAAATGAAAGGTCGAGGAAGAGCTCTAGGTGTCGGTGAAGTAAAGTTTACAGGAATGGTAACTCCAGATATAGAACTTGTCAGATACGAAGTAAATTTTACAAGAGTTATTGATAGAAAGTTAAAGCTAGGAATGGCTAATGGAACTATGTATGCAGATAATGAAAAAATATATTCAGCTGAAAATATGAAAGTAGGGTTGTTTCAGAGCTGATTTATTTCTAAAGGAGAAAAGTACGATTATGCGCCGAGCAGTTATTACAGGTTTAGGAATTGTTTCATGTATCGGGATTGATAAGAAAGCAGTAGAAGAGAGTCTTAGAAAAGGAACTTCTGGTATAAGCAAAAGTTTAGACTACGAGGAACATGGGTTCAGAAGTAGAGTTCATGGAAAACCAGATATCAATATAGAGGATTTTATAGATAAAAGGCAGTTAAGATTTATGGGAGATGGTGCAGCCTTTAACTTTATAGCGATGCAACAAGCTATCGACGATAGCGGGCTAGAGGAAAAAGAAATCTCTAATGAAAGAACAGGGCTTATTGTTGGATCAGGAGGACCTTCAACAAAAAACCTATTTGCCGCGCATAAAACTGTAATAGAAAAAGGTAGCCCTAAAAGAATGGGACCATTTATGGTTACAAGGGGCATGTCATCTACAAACTCAGCCTGTATAGCAACTCCTTTCAAAATAAAGGGAGTTAACTATTCTATAACTTCAGCTTGTTCAACCTCTGCTCATTGTATAGGAAATGCAGTCGAGCAAATACAGCTAAACAAGCAAGACGTAGTATTCGCAGGTGGAGGAGAAGAGTTAGACTGGACACTCTCCTGTCTTTTTGATGCCATGGGTGCAATGTCCAGTAAATATAATGATACTCCAGAAAACGCTTCAAGAGCTTTTGACAGAGATAGAGATGGCTTTGTTATTGCAGGTGGGGGTGGTGTAGTTGTCGTAGAAGAGTTAAACCACGCTATCGCCAGAGGAGCAAAAATATACGCTGAAGTCACAGGTTATGGCGCAACCTCCGATGGCTATGACATGGTAGCACCATCAGGCGAAGGAGCTGAGAGATCGATGAGATTAGCTTTGGCCTCCTTAAACGGTAGGGAAGTTAATTACATTAATGCACATGGTACTTCAACTCCAGCAGGAGATGTCACTGAGATACAAGCAGTTAGAAATGTATTCGGTGACGAGAAACAACCTTTAGTTGCTTCCACGAAATCACTTACTGGCCACAGTCTTGGTGCCGCTGGTGTTCAAGAAGCTATTTATTCACTGATTATGATGGAAAATAACTTTATCTCTGCAAGTGCCAATATTTTTAATTTGGATGAAGAAATCAATTCTAATGAAGTGGCTACTGGATTGGTAGAAGATATTGAATTGGATACTGTTTTATCGAATAGCTTTGGGTTTGGGGGTACCAATGCATCAATAGCCTTAAGCAAGTTTACTGGATAACTTCTTTGTCTGGTCTTATGAAAAATAAAAAAGGTTTGGTTATGGGTGTAGCCAACCAGAGGTCAATTGCATGGGGAATAGCTGAAGTATTAAGTGCAGAGGGAGCATCTTTAGCTTTAACTTATCAGGGTGAAAACTTTAAAAAGAGAGTAGAGCCATTGGCCGAGGGTATAGGCTCAAAGCTCATATTTGATGTTGACGTCACAGATGAAAGTTCGGTAGACAAATGTTTCAATCATTTATCAAAGGAGTGGGGATCGCTAGATTTTGTAGTCCATGCGCTTGCTTTTTCTAACAAGTCTGAGCTGTCTGGTAGGTTTATCAATACTTCTAGGCAGAATTTTTTAAATTCTTTGGATATATCTTGTTTCAGCCTTATTGATGTCTCTAAGAGATTCTTGCCTCTTATGAAACAAGGTGGAGCGATTTTGACGCTTAGTTATTTAGGTTCGCAAAGAGTTACTCCAAATTATAATGTGATGGGAGTAGCGAAAGCTGCCCTAGAGTCATCTGTTAGATATCTTGCTAGCGATTTAGGTGAGGATGGGATCAGGGTGAATGCTATCAGTGCCGGACCAATGAAAACACTTGCGGGAGCCGCAATAGGCGGAGCGAGAAGAGTTTTCCGTCTTTCCGAACAAAATTCTCCCCTAAAGTCAAATCCAACGTTAAAATCAGTAGGGGGCACAGCTGCGTTTTTACTGAGTGATTATGGAATGCATGTTTCTGGAGAAGTAATCTTTGTAGATGGTGGTTACCATGTTATGGGTATGCCCAAACTAGATAATATTGAGAAGGCATGAGTTGATAGATTTCTCTCTCATTTCCGATACCTACGATAAAATCCATCAGCATTTAGTTGAAACACCTTTACTAGAATCGCCTTTCCTAAGTGAACGACTAAATAAGCGTGTATTCATTAAAGCTGAGTGCCTACAAAAAACAGGTTCTTTCAAATATAGAGGAAGTTGGTCTTCTTTTGTTAATAATGACTTCGAAGACTTAAAAAAGGGTGTATTGGCGTACTCTTCTGGAAATCATGCTCAGGGAATAGCAGCCGTATCAAATCAACTTAAAATTCAAGCTACAATCATTATGCCAAAGGATGCTCCTAGACTTAAGATAAAAAATACTCAGTCATATGGAGCTAATGTAGTCTTTTACGATCGAATAAAAGAAAGTAGAGAAGAGATTGGCGAAAAGTTGCAGAAAGAAGAAAATTTAAAGCTTATACGACCCTATGATGATCCCTTTGTAATTGCTGGACAAGGCTCTTTAGGAATTGAGCTAATCAATCAAGCAAAAAGGATAAAATTAGATGCAGCAGATGTACTAGTTTGTTGTGGAGGAGGGGGATTAGCTTCAGGTGTTAGTTTAGCTTTTAAGGGATTAAATGAAAATTTTAAAGTTAGGACTTGTGAACCTGAAAATTTTGACGATATGGCTAGATCATT
>CABZEG010000057.1 GCA_902524655.1 uncultured Alphaproteobacteria bacterium
CTTTCTTCAGGAGATGGTGATAGTGTGCAGTTGGTTGACAAAAAAATTGAGAAAATTCAAATTTCCTCTCTTGTAGAGTGGAGATCGAAAAGAAATAATAATTTGGTTGAAAAGGCTAAAGATAACCTAAAAAATGCCGCTAGAAAAAAAATAAATATAATGACAGCATCTATAGAAGCAGCGAAAGCAGGGGTTACTACGGGCGAATGGGCAGATTCGATGAGAGAAGTTTTTGGTGAATTTAGAGCACCAACAGGGGTGACTGTTTCAAAATCTTCAGACAGTGAAAGCCTACCTACACTACAAAAGAAAGTAAAAGAAGTAAGTAAAAAGCTTAAAAGAAATATTAAACTCTTAATAGGAAAGCCCGGTCTTGATGGACATTCAAATGGAGCTGAGCAAATTGCAATGAGAGCAAAGGAAGCTGGATTTGATGTCGTTTATCAAGGGATCCGGCTTACACCAAACCAAATCGTCAACTCTGCTTTAGAAGAGTCCGTTCATATTATTGGGTTATCAATACTGTCAGGGAGCCATCTAGAAATTTTAGAAGATCTTACAAACTTGTTGAAAACAAAAAACATGACAAAAATACCAGTAATAGTAGGTGGCATTATACCCGAGAAAGATTTCGAAATAATTCGAAATATGGGTGTCAAAAAAGTCTACACACCAAAAGATTATGATCTCAACACAATAATATCAGATATGTCGGATTTTGTTGAGCAGAGCGCTGCATAGTTTACAATCTGTCTCAGCTGTTCTGCAGCTGTAACTTTTTTATCTCTGCTATAGCTTTTGCAGGATTTAAACCCTTTGGACATGCTTTTGCACAATTCATTATTGTATGACACCTATACAATTTAAAAGAGTCATTTAGTTCTTCTAGCCTAGCACTTCTATCCTGATCTCTGCTATCGATAATCCATCGATATGCATGTAACAATGCAGCTGGCCCTAAATATTTATCACCGTTCCACCAGTAGCTTGGGCAAGAAGTTGAACAGCAAGCGCACATTACACATTCATATAGGCCATCAAGCTCTTTTCTGTCTGCCTCAGATTGCAGCCATTCCTCATTTGGCTCATCTGTAAAAGTCTCCAACCAAGGTTTTATACTTGCGTGCTGCTTGTAAAATTGCTTTAAGTCCGGAACCAAATCTTTGATTACTGGCAAATGAGGTAAAGGGTAAATATTAATTGGTCCCTTGAATTCCTTAATTCCTTTTAGGCATGCAAGGGTATTGACGCCTCCAATATTCATTGAGCAAGACCCACATATACCTTCTCTACAAGAGCGCCTAAAAGTTAAAGTTGGATCTATCTCATTTTTTATTTTTATAAGCGCATCCAATATCATCGGCCCACACTTATCTAGATCTACGAAAAAGGTATCTAAACGAGGGTTTTCACTGCCTTCGGGGTTATAGCGATAAATTCTGACTTCCTGCACATTTTCAGCATCTGATGGCTTGTCCCATGTAATGCCCTCTGTAACTCTAGAGTTTTTGGGCAATCTTAATTCAACCATTTTTTAATACACCCTTGCTTTAGGCTTTATCTTTGCCGTATCAATCCCCCCGTCCTTTATACCAGTGAGGGGTTTAGTAATTACATCTCTGTAACTGAGGCTTACGAAGCCATTTTCCGATATCTTAGCGAGAGAGTGTACACGCCAGTTTTCATCGTCCCTGTCAGGATGATCTTCTTGAGCATGAGCACCTCTACTTTCTTTACGGGCCTCAGCAGAAACAATTGTTGCCAGAGCATTTGGCATTAAATTTGTAAGTTCCAATGTCTCCATTAAATCCGTGTTCCAAATCATAGACTTATCGGTAACATTTACATAGTCTATGCCAGCGGCTATGTCAGCCATTTTTCCACAGCCATCCGATAGAGTCTTGTCTGAACGGAAGACAGCTGCATCAGACTGCATTGTTTTTTGCATTTTCAATCTCAACTCAGCTGTCGATGTCTTACCCTTAGAAAATCTTAGTCCATCTAATCTCCCAATCGCTTGATCAACAGAGTTCTTATTTAAAGGTCTATTGCTTTCGTTCTTGTCCACAACTTCAGCAGCCTTAATTGCGGCGGCTCTTCCAAAAACAACTAGGTCTATCAAGCTATTTGACCCTAGACGATTTGCCCCATGTACAGAAGCGCATCCCGCTTCACCAACAGCCATTAGCCCAGGCAATATTTTGTTCTGATCTTCTCCATCAGGACTTATTACTTCGCCCCAATAGTTTGTCGGAATACCACCCATATTGTAATGAACGGTTGGTAGAACTGGTATTGGGTCTTTGTTTACATCGACACCCGCAAAAACTCTTGCACTTTCTGATATACCTGGAAGTCTTTCTGCTAATGTTTCTGGAGGAAGATGGTTTAGGTGTAGAAAGATGTGATCCTTTTCTGACCCAACTCCACGACCATCTCTTATCTCCATTGTCATACATCTCGATACGACATCCCTACTAGCCAAGTCCTTATACGTTGGGGCATATCGCTCCATAAATCTTTCTCCATCAGAGTTAGTAAGATAACCTCCCTCGCCTCTTGCACCCTCGGTTATAAGGCATCCAGCTCCATAAATACCAGTTGGATGAAATTGTACGAATTCCATATCTTGAAGAGGTAAACCTTGTCTTGCAACCATCCCATTACCATCACCAGTGCAGGAATGCGCGGATGTTGCAGAAAAATAGGCTCTACCATAACCCCCCGTTGCTAAAACTACCATCTTTGCGTTGAATCTATGCAGTGTTCCGTCATCCAAATTCCACGCGATAATACCCTGACAGACACCATCTTCTGTCATTATTAAATCGATAGCAAAGTATTCTATAAAAAACTCAGCATTGTTTTTAAGTGATTGTCCATAAAGAGTGTGTAGAATTGCGTGCCCCGTGCGATCAGCCGCTGCACAAGTTCGTTGCACAGGAGGTCCCTCCCCAAACTCTGTGGTATGCCCGCCAAAAGGTCTTTGATAAATTTTGCCTTCTTCCGTTCTGGAAAAAGGCACCCCATAGTGTTCTAGTTCGTAAACAGCTTTTGGTGCCTCTTTTGCAAGATATTCCATCGCATCACTGTCTCCCAGCCAATCTGAACCTTTCACAGTGTCGTACATATGCCAATGCCAGTGGTCAGGTCCCATATTTGATAATGACGCCGCAATTCCTCCCTGGGCAGCCACTGTGTGACTTCGGGTGGGGAATAGCTTAGTGACACAGGCTGTTTTAAGACCTTGCTCTGCCATCCCTAGGGTTGCTCTCAACCCGGCACCGCCAGCGCCTACCACCACTACGTCATAAACGTGGTCTGTGATTTCATATGAGTTCATAAAACACCTACAAAAACCAATTTTCCAAGACTAATAATGCTCACGATAAAAAGCGAGCCGCAAAATATTACATTCAAATTAATCCACAGTCTCTTATAAACATAGTCTTCAATAATAACTTGTAAACCCTGTTGAAGATGAAAAATTGTCGCTGTAATAAATATCAACATCATAAACGAATTAAAGGGTGTAGATAATGAACTAGCAACTTGTTCAAACTGCATTCCGAAGGTTTTACTAAAAAATGCAACAAACCAGATTGTAAGTGGGATGAGTAGTATGGAACTAACCCTAGAATATTTCCAATGTTTAATACCGTCCGACATTCAACTGATGAAAAATAAAAGCGTTAGAAATGAAAGCACAAATGAGCAAATCACCGCTACCCACCCGCTAATAGTAACAGACTTTAAATCGTACCCATAACCCATATCCCAATAAAGATGGCGTAGCCCATTACAAAAATGATACCAAAGCGCCCATAATGATAAAACTAAAACTATTATAATAAATGGATTGTTTAAAAAATTGTTAAAACCTTTGAAAGTAACTTCACCCATAGCTAAAGATGCCAGCCAAAATACGACCAGTACTGTAGAGACTGCGAGTCCAGCGCCTGTAATACGATGAAAGATTGATAACACCGATGTTATTTGAGGTTTGTACACCGTTAAGTGAGGAGATAGAGGTCTATTGTCCATGATTTTTAATCCCTACTGTCAGTTGATTTCAATATATATCTAAAAATTGTTTGTGCAAGTGGGCTACCCAGTTACAGTTCTTTGGGAACTAATACCCAGTAATCAAAATCTAAAACTATAGTTGGTAAGTATTTCCCATCATCACTCTTCACTCTCATATTGTGGTCTTTTTCTTTTGTACCCACACTTCTCAGTCTTAAAGCTGCTATGTTCCTAGCACATAGATCTATCTTATCCAAAACTTCTGACCAGCAATATATTGTATCCTCAGCAAATGCAGGATTGGCATGTGTACCACTGTTAATCCCAACGATCAATTGTGCGTTTTCAAGACCGTTAAAACTTAATGCTCTAATTAAAGATATTATGTGGCCTCCATAAATTAGTCTCTTCCTATCCTCGCGAGCATTGATATCAAAATGCACTTTAGAATTATTTTGCCATAGTCGGGTTGCAAAAAGATGATCTGCCTCACATATGGTATTGCCATCTATGTGATCAATCAGTTCACCTACTTGATAATCATTAAAGCTTTTTTTTGATCCAGCTGCGCTCGTATCATATTTTGTAAAATCAAGTTGCTTAGGGATATTTAGCTCGCTCCCATCTAATGAAGTCTTCAAATGGGGTAAATTCGAAGGAATGTCTTCGACACCAACAAATCTCTTTTTTACCATAACCCATCTTTTGTATTCTAAAATCGTTTCTCCAGATGAGTTTTGTCCTTTTGTTTTTACATAGACTATCCCTGTTTTTCCGTTTGAGTTTTGCTTAAGACCGATGATCTCGGATGTAACTGATAAGGTTTCTCCTGAAAAAACCATGTTAGAAAATTTACCCTCTGCATACCCAAGATTAGCCACTGCATTAATAGATATGTCTGGTACCGTTTTGCCAAAGACAGTGTGGAA
>CABZEG010000058.1 GCA_902524655.1 uncultured Alphaproteobacteria bacterium
TTTTGGGAATATCAAAATCCTATACTAATAAAGAGTGGATTGGGCCAAGCGAGCAAAATTTGCAGCAAGCATTAGCCTATTCAAAAAGCCTCTCAATACCACATTTAAGTGCATTCCAACTAATCAAAAATAAAATCAACGAAGAAGATTATTTAGATTATATAAGCCCAAAGATAAAAAACTTGATACCAAGTCCAAAAATTTTCCTAGATATGGAAAAGGGTTCATTACGATTACTTAGGGCCATAGAGAAAAAAGAAACAATCGCTATTTTTGCTGATTATGATGTAGATGGTACTGTTTCCGCCGCACTAATTTCTCTATGGTTAAGAAACTTTTCTATCGAACCAACAGTATACATACCGGACAGAGAGAAGGAGGGATTTGGACCCAATATTGACGCGATTAATAAACTTGCTCTTAATCACTCTTTAATTATCTGTGTTGATTGTGGTACCGAATCAGAGGAAGCGATTAGAGGTGCTACCGAAAGAGGAGTTGACGTTATTGTGATAGATCATCATAAGTCTGATACCTTTGCAAAGTCTGCATATGCAGTAATAAACCCAAATAGATTTGATGAAAAAAATATCTTTCCGTACCTGTGTGCTGCAGGGGTTGTTTTTATTTTTTTGGTTGAAATGAACAGAATTATTCCTGAGAGTAGTAGCTCAAAAATAAATTTACTCAGCTACCTGAACCTTGTCAGTCTAGCTACCGTAGCCGATGTGGTGCCTTTGGTTGGGCTTAACCGAGCATTTGTTAAACAAGGTTTAAAAATATTCCAAAACCGACTTTGTCTAAAAATGTTTGGAACTCATTTCAATTTACTACAGAATTTCAATGAAGAAACAATAGCATTCCAAGTTGCACCAAGATTAAATGCTAGTGGAAGGATAGACACGGCTTATCTGACATACCAATTTCTTACAGCTACAGATCCAAAATCTATTGAAAATTATATAAATAAAATGGAGGCAGCTAATAAAGAGCGCAAAGCATTAGAAAAAATAATTCTTTCTAGTGCAGTACAGCAAATATCAAATGCTGAAAACCAAAAACCTTACACCTTGGTAAAAGCTAAGGGTTGGCATAAAGGCGTGATTGGGATTATAGCCTCTCGACTAAAAGACTTATACGGTGGGTTATGCGTGGCTATTACCATTGACGGGGATATAGGTCATGGTTCTATTAGATCAACAGAAGAGATAGACCTTACTGAAATATTACAGGAACTCAAATCTCGCGATGTTCTCATTAGTGGCGGAGGACATAAGCAAGCTGCTGGCTTTTCATTATTTATCGATAGGATTGAAGAATTTGATAACGTAGTTTCAAACCATATATCAGACAATATATCATTGAAAAACTCTAGTGCTTTGCTGGAAATAGATGGAATGATCGATATAGAAGGCGTGAATACTGATTTAATTGATAAAATTAATCTGTTGGGGCCCTTTGGATCTCGAGTACCTCAACCAATAATAGTTATTCCGAGCTGCCAACTTGTATTCGTTAAAGAAATGGGAGAAGGGCACCTGTTATGTAAATTAAAAAAGGAGAGAGGAACTTTGGACGCAATATGTTTCAATGCAAAGAAAAAAGGGCTGGATATTCCTCTATCCAAACCCAATCAGATTTTACATTTAGCTGGTAATCTAGTGAAAAATGAATGGCAGGGTGTCACAAAGCCCCAAATGCGAATTATTGACATAGCTAAATTGTAAAAATAAAAAAAAACAACTTGAAGTAGCTTCTATTTTTGGTAAACAAATAAAACGGATGCGCCCTTCGTCTATCGGTTAGGACGCCAGATTTTCATTCTGGAAAGAGGGGTTCGATTCCCCTAGGGCGTACCATATAATTCTACCACTACTACTGAATGCATCCCAAATAAGCGGCTGTGTCGAGCATACGGTTTGAAAAGCCCCATTCATTATCATACCAACACATGACTCGGGTCATGCCCCCCGTCAAAACCTTTGTTTGAGCCCCTGCGAATATTGATGAGGCTGGATGATGGTTCAGATCTGATGAAACTAATGGAGCGTCTTCATAAGCCAAGATACCATTTAGTGTCGTATTTGAGGCTTTATGAATGGCTTTGTTAATTTCTTCAACTGAATTCTCTTTAGCTAAAATACATTTCAAATCCACACACGAAACATTTGGGGTGGGAACTCGAATTGCTGATCCATCAAGTTTTCCTTTTAGCTCAGGCAGCACTAAAGAAACAGCTTGAGCTGCTCCTGTAGACGTTGGAATCATGTTAAGGGAAGCTGCTCTGGCTCTATAATAATCTTTGTGAAGGGTATCGAGAACAGGTTGGTCTCCAGTATAACTATGTATTGTGGTCATATAGCCAACTTCTATACCAAAATTTTCGTGTAAAATCTTCACTGTAGGAGCTAAACAATTTGTTGTACAAGATGCATTTGAGACAATTACATCAGTGGATGTTAGCGATTCATGGTTTACTCCGAATACAACAGTGCGGTCCACATTACTTGCGGGAGCAGATATCAACACTTTTTTAGAGCCATTATTTAAATGTTGAGAAGCCTTTTCTTTATCAGTGAAAATGCCTGTACACTCAAGAGCAACATCTACTTCTGACCATGGTAAGTTTGCTGGATCTTTTTCTGCAGTAATTTCGATATCTACATTATTAACCTTTAGATAATTCTTATGAATAGATAGGTCTAAAGGAAAGCGACCATGTATACTGTCATATTTAAGTAAATGCAAATTCATCTCTGGAGAACCCAAATCATTTATAGCAACAACTTCAATATCTTTTCTATTGTTCTCAATGGAAGCTCTCAAAATATTCCTTCCAATTCGTCCAAATCCATTAATCGCCACCTTAACTGACATTTGCTACCTCTTTTGTTTATGCTTATTCCGTACTTGACTACTGTTTAATGAATTTAAAAAAAATAGGAAGTTTTTTAATCAAATATATGACAAAATAGATTCAAATATTAGTTTATTTCAGAGAAAAAAGCTTACGTAATTCTACCTTTTGAATTTTTCCTGTGGAAGTTTTAGGAAGTTCTCTAAAAATCACTTCTTTTGGCACTTTAAAATTTGCTAAATTTTCTTTACAAAATTTTATTACCTCGTCTTTCGTTATAGAGGCGCCTTCTTTCGCTTCGATAAATGCACAAGGCGTCTCACCCCACTTTTCATCAGGCTTCGCTATTACAGCACAGGCAATTATACCTTCAATCTTGAAAATACAATTCTCTATTTCGATTGAAGAGATGTTTTCTCCACCTGAAATAATTATGTCTTTGGCCCTATCCTTTAATTGTATATACCCATCCTCATATATCACTCCCAAGTCACCAGTTTTAAACCAACCATTTTGAAATGCTTTTCTGGTCGCATCTTCATCTTTCAAATATCCCTTCATAGTGATATTACCTCTAAGAAGCACCTCTCCTAATTCATTTCCATTATGCTTTACTTCCTTTCGCGTTTCTGAATTAACCACCTTTAAATCTTCCTGCACTAAATATGAAACACCTTGCCTGGACTTTAGATTAGATTTCTCAGTATTACTCAAATTATTCCATTCGTCCTTCCATTTACATATTACCGCGGGCCCATAAACTTCGGTTAATCCGTAAACGTGTGTTACATCAAACCCACATTTTTCAATTTGCTCAAGTATTTTGGCTGGAGGAGGAGCCGCCGCAGTCATTAACTTGACCTTATTGAGTGATTTCTTTACGTGTTTTGTATCAGTATTAATGATAAAACTTAAAACAGTGGGGGCACCACATAAATACTCTACCCCATGACTAGATATTTTTTCGTATATATTCTGTCCTGTTACTTTTCTCAGACATATATTTGTTCCAGCTCGCATCGCTATAGTCCAAGGAAAACACCATCCATTACAATGGAACATTGGCAAGGTCCACAAATAGGTGGGATGCATTTTCATATCCCATTCAAGAGAGTTACCCATTGCATTGAGATAAGCACCTCTATGATGATAGACAACACCTTTTGGATTCCCTGTCGTTCCCGATGTATAATTAATGCTTAAACTCTCCCATTCGTCTGACGGCCTATAATGATTAAAATCGACGTCATAGCTTCCCAAAAATTCCTCATAATCCATATAAGGATAAGACGTTTCAAGAGTGAATGTTTGTTCATCTTTTATAATGATTATAGCTGGTTTTCCTTTAGATAAGCTGACTGCCTCTTTCCCTAATTGTAAAAACTCTGTATCTACGAACAGCATTTTTATATCTGAATGATCGATGATGTAGGCGATTGTTTTGGGGTCTAGCCTGTAATTTATTGCATTCAATATCATACCTGCCATAGGCACAGCAAAGTGTGCCTCATATAATTCCGGAGTGTTCGACGCGATAAAACCTACAACATTACCCTTACTCAATTTTTGACATAAAGAACTAGCAAGCTGTTTACATCTCCTAAAAGTTTGTTCCCAGGTAAAATATTTATTCTCATGAATAACACTATAACGATCTGGAAATATCTTCGCTGCCTTCTCTATGAATACTATAGGCGTTAAAGGTGAATAATTGGCGTGGTTTTTTTTTAATTCATTTTGTTGCATTTCTAGTCAAATTTTCTTCGTGCATTAAAAGCTGCTACAATTGTACTATCATCTAGATAATCTAGTTCTCCTCCTACTGGAACGCCCTGTGCGAGTGAAGTTATCTTGATTGCATATTTGTCTAATTCTTGGAAAATGTAATTAGCCGTGGTCTGACCGGTTATGGTTGCGCCCAAGGCAAGTACTATTTCTTTAACACCTCCAGAAGCTACTCTTTCGGTTAAATTTGAAATTCTCAACTCTTCAGGGCCTATTCCCTCCATGGGGGTTAAAAGCCCTCCAAGAACATGAAAAACTCCATTAAAAGCTCCGGATCGATCCATAGCCCATAAATCGGATATATCTTCCA
>CABZEG010000059.1 GCA_902524655.1 uncultured Alphaproteobacteria bacterium
ATCTGTGTATATCTTTCAATCTAAAAATATTCATGCTATTAGAATAAATTTATACCATAATTGTCTTGTTATAAAATAGCCGAAGTACCATTGTAGAGAAAATAATACCTTATATTGAGAAATAGTTGTTTGGTGGAATAAAAATTTGTGAAGAATAATGATCAATTAGATTCAAGATACGTTTCGGGATTGAAAATGGTGAGCTGGGTTTATGCCCTGATCCAGATGATGGTGGTATTTTCACAACTGCTTATCCCGACCGCCAATACTGATCTAGGCAGGTTTGGGTTTCCTACACTGTTCCTTACTAGTTCGCTTCTGAATGCAGCGATTGCCTTAAATACTAAAATCGAAAATTATCGGTTATTACTTTTCTTTAGTATTCTATTAATAATTATCACTAATATCAGTGTCGCTATACTAACAAATCTTGATAATGATCCGTCTCTTGTTGAGTCTAATATTGGAAGGATTGTTGATTACCAATTTGCTCCCGGGATTATGTTTATTGTAGTGTCTGTTCTTTACCTTCGATTGACAATAACTGCATTCCTATCAGCATTATTTGTAGCAAGTATTGTAGTCCAGCAATTTATGGCCCTAACTATTAAAGATGTCTATTTTTCTAGTAATCTTCCTGTAGTTTTCTCAGATGGTCTTGCTATTAATTTGGATTGGTTTGTATTGAATTGTTTATTTGTTGTAGTAACAGTTATAGTTGTCACAGTAACCAGCTGGCAATTCGATAAATTAACAAATCAAGCATCCAATTTTGAACGAGCAAATCAGCTTTTAGGCAGATATTTTTCTCCTGAGGTGAAAGATGAGATAGAGAACAGTCGCTTTTCTGATATCACAGACGTTGAGAAGTCCTCTTTAGTAGCAGTTTTGTTTACAGATATAAATGGATTTACGAAGATGACCGAGACCATGGACCCTAAGGATGTGGTTAGATTAGTATCTGAATATCAGTCAAAAATGGTTGCTGCTATTTTTAGTTCGGGTGGAACTGTCGATAAATTTATAGGTGATGCAGTAATGGCTACTTTTGGGACACCCACCAGTAGGGGTAATGACGCTCAAAATGCTTTTGAATGTGCAAGAAAAATGCAAATTGTAATGAGCCAATGGTCAAAAGAGCGCGCAGAGAAAAAATTACCTCATATAACGCACAGAATTGGCATTCATTTTGGTCCATGTATAATTGGAAACGTTGGTGGAGATCAAAGAGTTGAATTTACAGTTTTAGGAGATACCGTAAATGTGGCCAATCGTTTGTGTGATGAATGTAAGAAATTGGACAGCCAAGTGATTATTAGTGATGCTGTGGCTAAACGATTATCTGAAGAAATAAAATCTGATTTTGAACCAAGTTATAGCATCCCAGGTAGAACTGAAAAGATTGGTATTCACAAATTACAGCTTTAGTGGAATTGATTTATATAGTGACTGTATGTTTCTCAGCTTTAGAACGCTAACCAAAATTCCCACATATTTCAGAACTAGGAGTTTATAAAGTTAATTTTTAGAAGTTTTTTTTTGACTACATATTTTTATTGTCGAACAAGAAGTAACTATTTGTTTATATATATAGCTTGACCAGTATCTAATACCAAAAAGGGTTTTTTTACTTTGTCAAAAAATTCTGTCCATCCGCTCCCCCCTCCTGGGAAAAGAGGTGATGAATAATCATCATTTATAATTACCCCTCCGGCAGCCATTCTCGGGAAAAAATATTCTAGAGATTTCAGTGTTGGACTATATAGATCCACATCGATATGAACAAATGACCACTCAACTTCGGGTAAATCCAAAAAAATTTCTGGAATCCAACCTTTGTGAAAGCGTATTTTGGGAAATGACTGAAGATTATTCTGAACTTTGGTTAAAGGGAAAGCAAAATCTCCTGCTTTATGGGTAAAGATAGGAACTTTGTTCCCAGAGACATCGGAAAAATTATTGATTGCATCGTGTGACTCTGGTTCACTTAATCCCGCAAAACTATCAATAAGATGGTAGTTTTCACCCGTCCAGTTTTTATCACGCATCTGAGCTATTCGACTGGTTAATAAGGCAGAAAATCCGCGAAGAACTCCACACTCTGCTTTACTTCCTGGTACAGAAAGTGAGTAATCAAAGTATTGTCCCAATGTTAAGGCCCTCTGCGCTCTTCGAAAAGTTTTCCATGAGGGCGCCCAAGTACCCGTCGAACTCATGCACTGATCATACAGTGAAAGAAAATCTAAATCACCAATCTTAATTTCAGAAAATATCGTTTTTAGATGAAAATCAATGGGAGCCCCTGATTGGACCGAATTTAGAAATTTAATTTTTTCTATTGGATCGTGTTCCATTTATAATTTTTCTTGTTTTTAGGTGAGTTTTACATGATTTTTTTCAATAACGACGTTTTCTACCTCTATTAGCGTCTTTTGCTGACCACATTCAAGTGGTTAATATTTTAAGGCTATTTTTACTAATGTTATATAGAAACCCGTTTTACAACTTATTATCGCAATATTTTAGAATCCCAATATCGTTAGTCAATATTTTTTGGTGATTGAGCTCATCGATTACGTGATAATTTTATAGTTAAAGAGTAGCAATAGAACTTTAAATATTTTTTTTACTCTCTATTGTTCACTTGGTTGGTCCGGATGTAAGTGTTAATTGCTACTTTAGCTCACGTTCTAATAAATTTTATGTCAAAGGGTTTTTTTGAATGACTTAGATAAATCCATTTTTAATTCTCTAAAGATGGATCATATGAAAAGGTTAGTTATCTCAATTATTTTTAAAGGTTTAAAAAGTGTTGCAATTAAATTCACTATATTTTTCGTCTCATTTCTTTTTTCCATTGCTATAGAGGATTTATATTAAGTATATTAATGAGATATTAATCTTTTTTGAGCGATTAAAATTGATGGGTGTTAGTCTAAAAACTCTTGCTTTTACTTGATCTCTTTAGAAAAATGGCAAATTAAATTTTTGACTCCTAACCTTTATGGTACAGAAAGCGTAAAAAAGACTCTATGCAGAAAATTAAGATATAAAGCATCAATTAAAAGGTTTTTTATAATATTTTTGGAGTATACATGAGTTTGAGAAAGATAATTTGGGAGCCCTCCGATGAACGAAAAAGCGCATCTAGCATGGCACTATTTATTAAATGGCTGGAAGATAAGCATGACCTAAAGTTCAAAGACTATAATGATCTTTGGGCTTGGAGCGTAGATGACTTAGGCGCTTTTTGGCAAAGTATTTGGGATTATTTTGAATTAAAATCAAGCACGCCTTTTTCTAAAGTACTGGATGAGGAAAAAATGCCAGGAGCCCTTTGGTTTAAAGGGGCAACTGTGAATATAACATATGAAATCTTTAAAAATATGGAAGATAAGAAGCATAAAAAAGCGGTATCCTATCGTTCGGAGACGTTGGGAGATGGTATATTGACTTGGGATGAGTTAAGATCAAAAACAAATTCATTGGCACTTAAGTTTAAAGAAATGGGAGTGCAAAAAGGTGACCGTGTCGTTGCAATACTTCCAAATACTCCTCATTCCCTAGTTGCATTTTGTGCAACTGCAAGTATAGGAGCGATTTGGTCTCTTTGCGCGCCAGATATGGGCGAAACCGCTATCTTAGATCGTTTCAAGCAAATAAAGCCAAAGGTCCTGATCTGTCAAGACGGTTACACGTATGCTGGAAAATTTATATGTAAAGTCAAAAACTTAAAAAATATAATTAAAAACTTACCCTCACTATTAAATACCATAGTGGTCAAAATAAAAGATAATCAACTAACTGGAAAGAACTTAGAATGGGATAACATAATGCGTTTAAAGGGAGAGAGCCAGATAGAGATGGTACGTTTCGATCATCCTCTTTGGATAGTATATTCGTCAGGTACAACTGGTAACCCAAAACCTATAGTGCATAGTCATGGAGGTATCTTAGTCGAGATGACAAAGCAGTCCCTCCATATGGATCTAAAGAAAAATGATCATTTTTGCTGGCTTACTTCCTCAGGGTGGATAATGTGGAATGTTCAATTGGTAGCTTTGCTTAGAGACTGTTCAATTGCAATGTTTGACTTTGCTCCTAATTACCCTGATGTTTTGGAGGTATGGAGAAAGATAGACACAGAAAACTTGACTTATTTTGGAGCTGGGGCAGCTTTTTTTACCAATAGTATGAAATCGAACATAATACCCAAGAATGAATTCAATTTTTACAAGCTTCGATCAATAGGAGCAACTGGCTCTCCGTTAAGCCAAGAGGGATTTAACTGGATATACCAGAAAGTTAAATCAAATGTTTGGCTGGCACCTTTATCCGGGGGAACAGACTTGGCAGGTGCATTTGTAATTGGCAATCCGTTATCAGTTGTTAGGGAAGGTGAAATGCAAGCAAAGTCACTGGGTTGTGCAGTATATGCTTTTGATGATAATGGGAAATCTGTGGTAGGGAAGGTAGGAGAATTAGTTTGTACAAAACCTTTGCCCTCTATGCCATTATATTTTTGGGGTGACAAACAGAATAAAAGATTAATAGAAAGTTATTTTGATAGTTTTCCTGGAGTCTGGAAACATGGAGATTGGATTGAATTCACTGATTATGGAGCGTCAGTGATCTATGG
>CABZEG010000060.1 GCA_902524655.1 uncultured Alphaproteobacteria bacterium
AGATATCTGTAGTAAGTCAGGTATAAATCAAGCGAGCATATATGACTATGTTTTAAATAAACAGGATATACTAAGGAGGCTTCTAAACAGAGTATGGTTTAGAATTTCACCTAGATTGGAAGATCTTTTGAAGCGGTCTGATGGGCGCTCTTTTGAGTCAATTATCAGAGATTATTTCAAAATTTGTTGGGATGAAAAAAGAAATGGGACAATATTGGCATACAGAACAGTGCCACATCTCGATCGAGAGGATAGAAAATTACTTCGTAAGCATGAAAAAAGTATGATTAAAGCGCTGTCAGATTACCTACGAAGAGAATTTTGTTTGGGCCACGACGATAAGAGGGTTGAGGTTATAGCTAATTATATAATTTTTACTAATTCTTTTGCATCCTTTGACCTTAGACGCTCTTTCATCAAATCTTCTATAAAATCTATATTTTCACTTCTTTTTTGTATCGAATTTAAGTCATGCTTGTAGAAAAGATCTTCTAAGTTTAACAACTCACAAAATGACTTCCATTGAGGAAGTGTAATCACAGTTGTTCCAAGCCAACCTGTCTTACATTTATAGATCCCTAATGGACAAGTAGGAAAAAATCTATTTATCCCTTCTCTAGAGTTTGGTTTGCCAAACCTTATAGAATCAGATGACTGCAACTCTCCCAAAATCATATTTGACTCTAAAATGGAAACGTTGGTTTTTGTATTAATTCTATTCTCCAAAATTGCAACCAAAGATGCTATGAAGGCATTAGTCCCACCAATAATAGAAGCCTCCGTTTCACCGGTAAAAACAGGTGTGTCGTCCTTTGGCCCTACTGGGTAAATGGTACCAGCTAGTGCTTGAATGGTGATGTCAGAACCTTTCCAGTTTGAGTAAATACCTTTCTCACCAAACCAGCTCAAGTCGATAACTATTAACCCCTCACTATCTGATACTTTGAAACCATGAATTGTTTCAGCAATTAAGATTAAATCAAAATTACTATATTGGATATTTTCCTGTTCCTCTTTATTGTAATTTAACCACTCTTTCAAATTCTCATTTGTAAGAGCATTATCAACGCAAACGCCTTCATCTGCTAATTTTTTTATTGACTTATTTTTTAATCTGAAGACCAGAGCGCCAAAATCTAATAGCATTCGCCCGCACCAACCCACAGCCGTACCCTCACCAACCTCAAGTACTCTTAAATCCTTTAAAATTGTTTGCGATATATTTTCCATATTTATCTTAAATTTAGTAAATTACGCCCTTTAACCTTGGGTCAAGAAGATCTCTTAAAGCGTCACCTATAAAATTAAAGGATAACACTAACGCAAAAACCATGGCCCCTGGAACTATAGACAAAAGTGGTTGTTTCTCAAGTAAGGGAAAAGCTTGTTGTATCATGTTACCCCACGTAGGTGTTGGAGGTTGGACGCCAATACCAATAAAACCCAAGCCAGCCTCCGTTAAAACAGCGTATCCCATTGCCAAAGTGCTCTGTACTATTATAGGCGCAATACTATTTGGGAGTATATGCACAAAAATAATTCGAAAATTGCTGAACCCTCCAGCCTGAGCAGCTTTGATAAAATCTTGTTCTCGCACAATTAAACCTTGACTTCTCACTATTCTTGCCATCCACGGTACATTAGCTATTCCAATGGCTAATACTACCGTAGTCAACGAGCTTCCAATTGCCACAGATAGGCCTATAGCTATAACTAGGCTCGGGAATACAACTAACGCGTCCATTATTCTCATTAAAATATTATCGATCGGTCCTCTGAAATGGACGGAGATAAGCCCTAAGGGAACACCGATTAGAACTGATAGAATTATTGCTCCAAAGCTTACAACCAAAGCAATGCGTGATCCGTATATCAATCTTGAAAGAGTATCTCGACCCATTTGATCTGTACCTAGCCAATGTTCGTATGACATCCCACTGAGTAAAAAATTATAATCCATCATGTTTGGATCATAAGGAACAATCCATGCTGCAAAGATAGCGCTAAAAAATGTGCAGACTACAAATATGGATCCAAAAACAGCAGTTGGAATTCTGATAAAATTTTTTAAAAAAATTATAGAAGCACTCGATTTTTTGTTATTTGCCTTAGTAATATCCAAAGAAATATCATCCCTCATATTTAATACGAGGATCCAACCAAGCGTAGAGTATATCTGTAATTAAGTTACAAAATAAAACCATAAAAGCCATTAGCAAAACGGATCCTTGGACTACTTGGAAATCTCTCCCTAAAACTCCATCCACAACAAAAGTTCCCATTCCGGGCAATCCAAAAAGTGTCTCGACAACTATCGCGCTGGCAAAAATTCTTCCAGCCTGCAAACCGAGAATCGTTACCACCGGTAAGAGTGAGTTCTGAAGTGCATGGACGAAAATTATTCTCAGTTCATGCAATCCCTTCGATCTCGCTGTCCTAATATAGTCTTGAGCAAGGACCTCCAGCATTGCTGACCTAGTTTGACGCATTATTAGTGCACAACTTGTACAACCAAGAGCGAATGAAGGAAGAACAAGATGTCTTAATCCCTGTATTGGGTCTTCAAATGGGTCGACATATCCCTGAGTAGGAAGCCAGCCCAACGCCACGCTGAAAACGAGAATTGATACAATTCCAAGCCAAAAGTCGGGGATTGCTACAGCTCCTATAGAGAAAAAAGTTGCAGCATGGTCGGGTGCTTTACCACGGTACACGGCGGACAGAATGCCAGCAGGTACGGAAACGATTATTGCAAAAATAAGGGCAAACAAACCCAATTGAAAAGTGACAGGTGCCCGCGCCATTAACTCTTCAGATACTTTTAATCCGCTCTCTACCGATCGCCCAAGATCACCCTGAAAAACATTTTGTAGCCAAAGAAAATATTGAACCAAAAAAGGTTCATTAAGGTTATATTTTTCTCTTAATAACGCCAACTGTTCTTCATCAAGCACAACGTCGATACCGACATAGGCGTATACAGGATCACCCGGAACCGCCCACAACAGACTAAAAACCAGAAATGTTATAATAAACATCACTGGTATCATCTGAAGTAATCTTTTTAAAATAAAAGTACGCACTATGATACTTACTTAATTGGCCTACCCGGTAAAAACCAGGTAGGCCATGGGAAGAAAATTTTACTCAGTCATACATACTTCACGAAAGTTCATTTTACCATCGTGCATACTTACAGTGTCGATATTCCCAACCTTTTTAGAGGCCACTGTTACAAAAGTCTGATAAACCATTGGAACAACAATTGATTGACCCAAGACTATTTCATCAACTTTTCGATAGATTTTTTTCCTCTCATCTATATCTGACAAAGCAGCACCTTTTTCAATAAGTGCATCTAGCTCAGGATTAGGTAGATTTGCTGCATTATAGTAGCCACTACTCTTATAGACATTTGATCCAGCCCAATCAGGCTCTGGATATCTACTAAAGCTTGTAGCGTACATAGCAAATTTACCCTCCTTGAAAAATGCCGCTCCAGCAGCCTTTCCACTCATTACCTCGATATTCATTTTGATACCGACTTGAGCAAGCTGCGCCTGCATAACTTCAGACTCAGGTTTACGGGCTCCAAATGTAACCATTGTAAACTCAAAGCCATCTGGTTTACCGGCTTTCTTTAAAAAGTCCTTAGCTTTTGCTGGATTATACGAAGGTCTTGGAACTGAAGGGTCATGAGCCCATGCCCCAGGAAGCCACATTCCAGAATCGGCCACGGTATTTTGACCAAAATAAATGGCCTTATTTATAAAAGCTGGATCAATAGCATGAGTTATTGCATTTCTTAGATTAGGGTCGTCCAACATTTTAGTATTGAACATTAACATCAGATTAATCTTTCCAGCTTCCATTCTGGAAGTGTTAAATTTCGCATCAGCTTCAAAAGCCTCAATGTCTCCTAACGAAGCATAGGCTAGATCAATCTCACCAGATCTCAGAGCAGCGGTTCTTACCGATGACTTCTTAACTTGACGAATGGTTACCTCATCAAGATAGGGCAATCTATTGCCGTCTTTGTCTTTACCCCAGTAGTTTTCATTTCTTACAAAATGTACATGACTACCTTGTACAGCTTCTTTAATAACAAACGGGCCCGTACCTACCGCTTTCGCACCATAATCTTCTCCTAACTTACTAATCGCTGTAGGTGAGTTCATAGCTCCGCCTCTATCAGCTAGCTGAGAAAGACCAGCGCCCCAGGGACCAGATAAATTAAGTCGAACTTTATTTTCTGACAAGACATCAACTGACTGAATTATTGCTAAACTAGATCTGGGGGTGGCGCTGTTTGCAGGATCTAGTATTCTCTCAATATTTGCTTTGACCGCCTCTGCATTAAATGGCGTTCCATCGTGGAACTCTATTCCTTTACGTAAAGTCAGTGTTAACGCATTAGGATTAGATGACACTTCCCACTTCTCGGCTAAAGAGCTTATTGGTCGTGGATTCAAGCTCCGGTCTGCGTCTACAAGATGGTCAGTAAATTGTCTCCACAAATAGGCATCCCAACCTGATCGTCCCAAGTGAGGATCCATTGATGTAAAATGGCCCGGTATAGCTACTTTCAAATGCC
>CABZEG010000061.1 GCA_902524655.1 uncultured Alphaproteobacteria bacterium
AAAGTAAATTGCTAATGGAAAACAATTAATGATCACATTACCGAAAGTCTTTGCTATACTCTTATTATTTTTGATACCCTTTTCTGTTTTTGGGAAAGATCATAACTGTCCAGAAGACAGTATTACAACTCTTTATGATCTTATTTATGGAAATTATTTACCATTTGAAGCTCCACTTGATGAGGAAGGAAATATATCTTCCTCACCTGAGGAGTTGTTCGTGATGAAATCAAAGCATTTTTTCAATCAAATCAAGAATGTTGAACCGGTAAAGATTTCTTTAGCGACTTACACGTCTCTATCAAAAGAGGTTCCAGATGCTCTGAATGATTTTGAAACCCGGATACAGATTATATTGCCAGATTGCCAGATTATCTCTCTTTACAGAGGTTCACCAATCGAAAAAATTACGACGGATTTTGATACTTTACAACGCATTGCAAAAATGGCTGATGATGCTAACTTAAATTCATTCACCTTTTTTGCAGCAAATAAAATTTCTATTTCTCCTATGGATTTTGGTCAAATACTAAATATGCTTCAAAATGATTATGCGTTTGATCCAGAAGTATTAACAGATCTAATGCCAAAAAAAATGGTAGATAGATACTTTCCTGGAAAGATAATTCCAGTTGCTAATTTGTCTGAGGCGGCATTACTTACTTTTATCACTAGAGGTGGCAGAATTAATAAAATTCCTAAAGAAGTCTTCTTTATAAAACCAAAGAGCTTTTCGGGCGTTTCAGAAAGTTTTTCAACAATAATGATTGATGATAACGGAAATTTCGAAACATTCGCAGCTTTAAATACCGACCTAATTGTTCAATTGTTTAATAGGTATGGCATAAAAACTGAAATAATTTCACTAAAAGAGGTGTTTACTGAGAAGACCGGTAGCTGCAGTCTGGATCCAGCAGGCCGATGGTATCAACTAATAGGAGGAAGGAAAATAAGAAACTGTCCTTTTTTCAGTATGACTAGGAAAATGTTACAAAACCGAAGCTATTTAGAAACTGTAGACTTTGTGGAACAAAATACAAATTTTACAAGATTAGACGAAATAATCCGTAAACACGTTACTAAAGATAGCGTTGACGGATAACAAAATTATTATTGAGTATATCTTTCCTTTACAAACATTGAAAATTTAGATATTTCCGAAAACTGATATTGTACAAAAAAAGGAAATGTTTATGTTACTAAATCCATTAATACCTATAATTTTTGGCCTTTTTGGACTTCTATGCGCTTTATTAGTTTACCTACAAGTAAGAAGCGCTAATGAAGGAACAGGTAGGGTCAAAGAAATTGGGGACGAAATTCATCTAGGAGCAATGGTTTTCATGTCTGCAGAATACAAAATATTAAGTGTATTTTGCGTAATCTGTTTAGCTGCGCTATATTATTTTTTGGGTTGGGAAACCTCTCTCGCGTTCCTTCTCGGAGCTTTGTGCTCTGGCTCTGCGGGTTACATCGGCATGTACACTGCAACAAAAGCAAACGTCAGAACAGCAGTTGCAGCTAGCGAAAGTGGGGCAGCGTCGGCACTAAACATTGCTTTTTTTGGTGGTTCAATAATGGGTTTGACTGTTGCCGCAATGGGTTTGGTTGGAATAGGAATTCTTTTCTATAATTTCGGCGGAGACTTTAAGCAGATACATGCAATAGAGGGTTTCGCTATGGGAGCATCTTCAGTAGCTTTATTTTCTCGTGTTGGTGGAGGAATATTTACAAAAAGCGCAGATGTAGGCGCAGATTTAGTTGGAAAAGTTGAGGCTGGAATTCCAGAAGACGATCCTCGAAACCCTGGGGTTATAGCTGATAACGTAGGAGACAACGTTGGCGATGTCGCAGGCATGGGCTCAGACATTTTTGAGTCCTATTGTGGCTCGATAATTGCATCCATAATTTTAGCAACAACTATGTCAGCTTCGTCAGTCTCTTTGTTAGGGGGAGATGTGAATGCGTTAGTTGGGATGCCTCTAGTACTTGCCTCTGTTGGCCTCTTATGTTCTATACTTGGCATAATTACAGTTAGAATGTTTTCAGACAGCAGTCCTGAAATGGCACTAAGGTATGGAACCATAGGCTCCGCTATTTTGTTTATATTAGCTGCTTACTTCACAATTACCTCATTGGGCGTGTCTTCCAATGTGTGGATAGCAGTACTTGTGGGAGCTGTCGGCGGCATTGTGGTTGGTTTAACAACAGAGTATTATACTGGGGGAAAGCCCGTCAGAAAAATTGCTGAAGGAGGGGAAACCGGGGCTGCTACTATAATGATTACGGGGCTAGCCGTCGGAATGCAATCGGTAGCCATACCTGTTTTGGCTATAGTGGTAATAATATTTACAGCGAATTCTTTCGCTGGTCTATACGGCGTCGGAATGGCAGCTGTAGGAATGTTGAGTACCGTTGGGATAACGATGGCAATAGACGCATACGGCCCTGTTGCGGATAATGCTGGAGGCATAGCTGAAATGTCTGAAATGGGTAAAGAAACGCGTGAAATAACGGACTCTTTAGATGAGGTAGGAAACACTACCGCTGCAATAGGAAAAGGCTTCGCAATTAGTGCTGCTGCACTTGCGGCTTTAGCATTAATAAGCGCATACATAGAAAAAATAAGTGGAAGTGACAGTACCTTTGTGCTCGCTATTAACGATCCTCTTGTGTTGGGAGGCATGTTTCTTGGCGGTATTTTCCCATTTCTGGTCAGCTCAATGACAATGACAGCTGTTGGCGATGCTGCTTTTGATATGATTAAAGAGATTAGACGGCAATTTAAAGAAATTCCAGGCCTTCTTGATGGAAAAGCCAAACCGGACACCGCCAAATGCGTTGACATTGCAACGAAAGCGGCTCTCAGAAAAATGGTAGCTCCGGGAGCACTTGCCGTTTTAGCTCCAGTAGTAGTAGGAACAATTTTAGGACCAAAAGCACTTGGAGGAATGCTTGGAGGGGCACTGATTTGCTGCGTCATGATGGCCTTAATGATGGCTAATGCTGGTGGGGCTTGGGATAATGCCAAAAAATATGTAGAAAAAGGTAACTTTGGTGGCAAAGGATCGGAGGTCCATAAAGCAGCTGTAGTTGGTGACACTGTTGGAGACCCTTTAAAGGATACATCCGGCCCCTCTATGAATATTCTCATTAATGTTATGGCTATCGTAAGTCTTGTAATAGCACCTCTTTTGGTTTGAAATCATAACAGGATTAAGGCTCTGCTACTTCAACAGAGCCTTAACTATTTGCGAAGCCTTTCCAAAATCCATCCTACCGCTAAACTTAATTTTTAACTCACCCATTATGTTACCCATATCCTTGATACTCAAATGATCCTTCGATTTTATCAATTTGGTGATTTCCTCTTCTAGTTCTTTTTCGCTTAGTTGGTTGGGTAAAAATTCCTCTATGATCTTAATCTCTTCCCTTTCACGTTCGGCAAGCTCAATTCTTCCTCCCTCTTCATACTGTATGATACTATGTCTTCGTTGTTTTACCATGTTTGATAAAATTAAAACGATCTCATGATCACTGACACCTTCAGTATTTTCTTCAGATCTCACCGCAATATCCTTATCTTTTATCGCAGCATTTATTAGTCTTAAAGTAGCTACTCGCTGCTTTTCTTGTGATTTGATTGCTTCTTTTAAGTTTGCATCTAATAAGGATCTCATAATTTTCTTTCTCCGATAAAGTAACACCCTAACTTCAAAATATACGCTAGATGGTGTAGCAATTTAATCTTTTATTTGCAATCAAAAAGAGATAACTCTAATTTGTCTATAGTTTAGTGCTTACTTAGGAAATAATGACCAAATTTTCAGGACTATTGTTATTAGAGGATGGAACAACTTGGGACGCGATAGGGTTCGGACACCAGGGCTTTGGTGTGGGTGAATTATGCTTTAACACTGCAATGACTGGTTACCAAGAAATTATATCTGACCCGTCCTATGCGGAGCAAATAATTACTTTTACTTTCCCTCATATAGGAAATGTAGGTACGAATAAAAAAGATAACGAATCAAATAAGCCACTAGCTACAGGAGTAATTACCAAAGCAAAGCCAACAACTCCATCGAATTGGAGAAATGAACTAAACTTTGATAAGTGGCTGAAAAAAAATAAGATAATTGGTCTATATGGGATTGATACAAGATCTTTAACTCAAAAAATTAGACATTTGGGAGCTCCAAAGGCTTTGATACATTTTAATCAAAATGGAAACCATAATTTGGAGCTTCTTAGAAGTAAGCTACATGGGTGGCCTGGTCTTAAAGGAAGAGACCTGACAGCGCAAATCCGTAAATTCAATAATAAAGACATACAAAACAAATTGATCCCAGCCTCTGATTTAGCAAAAATTGTAGTTTTTGATTTTGGAAT
>CABZEG010000062.1 GCA_902524655.1 uncultured Alphaproteobacteria bacterium
CAACCCAAGTTGCTGTGGCTGTCGCACAAAAATGCACTCCACACCAGAAGGTAGGATATTTCTAATCATTGCAGCCTCTTCATACCTACCTTTCGCTCTCAAAGCTCCCTCTAACTCTGGGTTACTGTCAAAATGATCTTCAATAGCTCTTTTATTTCTACCAGTTACGAAGATAAGTGTATCTATACCTGCAGCTATGGCTTCTTCAGCAGCATACTGAATGAGAGGTTTATCAATTATTGGTAACAGCTCTTTGGGCATTGCTTTTGTAGCTGGAAGAAAGCGTGTACCAAAACCTGCCACTGGGAAAACTGCCTTCTTTACTGATGTCGTAGTCATCTGATGACACTCCGTCTTTATTGCTTATTTAACAACAATAAATTAAAAGATATGCGAAAATTAAATAAGCAAGGTCCATCCTGCACAATAACAGATTACATTTTATTATAAAAGAGCTAGTGTTACTAATGTCGTCAATAAAATTAATAATATTACTAGAAGATCACTAATGACCCTACTCAAATTCACTTGAAAAAGAACTAGTGAAATGTAAAAAAAAGATGTTACTTTCATCGCCGACAGATTTAAAATGGCATCGAAAAAGAAAGTACTCTGTAAATGGATTTATTTTGGACTAACTATAAATATCAATTTTCATCTTTTTTTGTTTTTTTTATAGTTCTTTTAATCTCTTATTCACCCATGCTGCTGACGGAATGGGGTCATGCCGATGACTTCGATTCTCTTCACAAGCAGATAATTGAAGGCACTAACAAAGATCTATTTTTGGGAAACATGCGTCCAATATATGCTTTAATTGGGGATTTACCTTTCTTTATCGTTCAGAATAAATTAAGTGACTTTTGGATTTTGAGAACTGTCTATATTTTTCTTCTAAGTATCTCTTGCCTTATTACATCTGCTATATTTGTCAACCTAGGGATTTCAAGAAGTCACAGTCTCTTCCTAGCGTTAGTTATAGGGCTTAGCCCTGCCGCTCAAGGAATGGCTAGTTTCGGTATAATGTGCTTTGCGCCACTCGGTACGATATTCTCTGCTTTAGCTTTTAAATCACTTTTAAAAATCTCAGAAAAATTTTTTACTGTTCGTACTATATCTAATATCTCGGTTTCTATAGCATTGTTATATTTCAGCCTTTCAACTTACTCGGTATATGCTCTGTTTTTTTGGGTTTTTGTTTTAGTAGAATTTATTTTGAAATTCGGCAAAAAAAATCGCCCATTATTTAAAAATTTAACCTTGTATTTTTTTGTTTTTGGGATGTCTTCAATCATGTTTTTGGCTCTAAACAAAAATATACTTCCAGCTATTTTTGATTATCAATTATCAGAAAGAATAAAGCTCACAGATAATTTTTTTTATGGCTTATTACATTTTATTGCACGGCCATTCAGAGATAGCATAAATTTAATCTTTCTGTCTTATTATGGACCTTTTTCAGCAGACTTGCTATACAAACATTTACCAAGCTATTTATCGGCTTTTACAGTTTTGGGAATGTCCATATATCTTCATTGGAAATCAAAAAATGATTTGTCAGGATTAGCAAAAGTTTTTTTTCTCGTTGTTTGCTTTGCCCTAATTTGCTGCAGTATGTCTATTCACCTTCTTGTTGAAAAGCACTTTTACCCATACAGAGTGCAGTACGCTCTCTTTTCAACTATGTTAGTCTTCATCTATTTTGCTATCAGAGAGCTATGTAAACAAAAACATAAAGTGATAACTATCTTTCTAATTTTTTATGTATTCTTAGCTGCAACGTTTTGCTATCGCCAAATAAATAGTTTAATCATTTATCCAAATGAAATCGAATGGAATTATATAAAAAATCAAGTGTCTCAAGGATTAGATGAGGGACATAAATCGTTTTATGTCATTTGTCCAACGGAAAAAATGAAAAGATCTAAGCCAACAATAAATGGAGACTTCGGAATGAGCATTTCTCTGACACCGAATGGAAGACTTAAACAAATGGTGATCCTAGCGTTAGTTTTTAATGGTGAAGAAACGAATGAATATGACATCATTTTAAGTGAAAATTTTCCAAAGCCGTTCGAAGAAAAAAGTGAAACAATTATTGACATGAGAACATTTTTTCTGAGTCCTGAGTTGGTAACAAACTAGTTGATAATGTTCGATGTAGTCAGCCTATTTAATACGTGAAATATTGATTCACCTAGATATTTCAATTAGGTTCGGTTAATTTCTATATATTATAAACGTTTTATCAAGACTATAAAAATCCCGTTAATATAGAACCTGCCTGCTCCTTAGTACTTCCACTTTTATTGCAGCTAGAAATATTATTAAACTAGTCAATGCGATATTGAAAGTTGAATGAAGTAATCATTTATTTTAAAATAATTTTTTAGTAGACAACAACATTCCTGATAAAACGTATGAATTGGTTTCGAATACATTTAAAAAAATTCAAATGAATAAAAATGTTTTTTTTCTCTACAAATAAATATTCATTTTTTTTCCTTAGAGCCCTCCTTTCTATTTCTTTGCTAATCTTTATTTTTTTTAATTTTGATTTTAAAAATTTTACAGTTATTTCTAATAAAAGTCTTTTTCAAAGCCTAATTTTTTCAATTCTTCTTTTATCTCTTGCGCTTTTCATAATATCACTCAGGTGGCATCTTGTATGCTCCTTTTTTGGATTGCCATTGAAATTGAAAACATCCTTTAAACTAGTTATCATAGGTCAATTTTTTAATCACTTATTACCCACTTCAATTGGTGGGGACTTTTTCAGATCATATGCTTTATGGAAAAACTATAATTCGATCAAATTATCAGTATTAAGTGTAGTCCTAGATCGCCTAATTGGTCTGGGCACTCTTCTAATTTTGATTTTATTTGGTCTCCCCCTGTTAAGCATAAATTTAAGCTCCAAAATTCCGGTGATTATAGCGATAAGTATTTTTATTGTCTCAATTGGAGTAATGCTATTTTTTGTTAACATAGAAAGCTTTAAATCGTTAAAAAAAATTTCTATTTTTTCAAAAATTGTTGATATAATTATCAAAGGAAAGGTGTTAGTATGTTCTAGGATCTTTGTTATCAGCGTTCTTATATCCTTTGTTGTTCATTCAAGTTCCCTTTTGATCATTTATTTAATATCTAATTCGCTGGGTGCAGAAATGACTTTGATAGAAACGATTCTTGTTGTTCCGGCAGTCCTACTAATTACAGCACTCCCCCTTTCAATAGGAGGTTGGGGGGTCAGAGAAGCTGGATTAGTGGGAGGCTTTTCTCTTATAGGATTAGATGCAAGCGTAGCATTAGCTACTTCTATCCTTTATGGGTCAATAAATATTTTTTTAGGTTTATTCGGTGGTTTATTGTTTTTATTTCATCGACAATAAAATTTAGTTATTAACCATATTTTCGTTAAAATTGATATTCATTCTGATCAAGAAAAATAAAAATAATTTGTTAAAATGGATAATCGTAAAAATCAAACACTAATTTCTCCTTACAAACCACCTAACGAACAAGTTTTAAACGTGATAAATGAGCTTTTTTAGATAAAAATGTAAAGGTAACAAAATTATGGATTCTGAGAGAAGGCTTGGAGATATACAGAAGTTTATTATTCGATGGGTACAAAATTTATTGGTATAGACTTTAAAACAAAATGCATCCAATTTTATGGAGATTTTTATATAAACAAGCGCACTGGATTCATCGAAGGAGATATAATGAATTTAGAAATGATGCCACAAGAGCAGTTTGACATTATTTTTTGCATTGAAATTTTAACAAATATATGAAAACAAAAATATTGAGTAAAATATGAATCTGTATTTTTATCCTGGGAGAAATCGATGAAGGTTCTTGTAACTGGTGGAGCTGGGTTTATTGGTGTGTCTGTAATTAATCATTTTATAAATGATTTAAAATATGAAGTTTTGAATGTCGACAAACTAACATATGCGGGCAACTTACTATCATTAGAATCGGTTGTCCAGTCGCCTCGGTACACTTTCGAAAATGTAGATATTTTAAGTGATCAACTAGGCTTTGTTCTCAACAAGTTTAAACCAGATAAAATTATGCATCTTGCTGCAGAGTCTCACGTAGACCGTTCAATTG
>CABZEG010000063.1 GCA_902524655.1 uncultured Alphaproteobacteria bacterium
GCTGGAAGGTTCTTGGCGCGATATATGGGGGCAAAGGTAATTTGACTGAAGCTTTGAAGATTAATACAAAAGTTGTTGAGCTTTCGCCAAACGATCCAGAGTCTTACAATAACCTCGGTGTCACATTGCAGGAGCTAGGAAGAATTAAAGAGGCTGAAGAAAATTATAAAAAAGCTCTAAAGATAAAACCGGATTTTGCTGAAGCATGTTTTAATCTAGGAAATATTTTTATGGAGACTGAAAGCTTTGATGATGCGATAGAAATTTATAGACGGACAATAAATATTAATCCTCAATTTACTATAGCTCACTACAATTTGGGGAACGTACTTTTTGAACAGAAAAAGTTAGAAGAAGCTGAAGCTAGCTTTAGAAAAGTTACAATGATCGATCCCAAATATACTGATGCTTATGTCAATTTAGGACAAACGTTATCTGACTTGAAAAAATTTGATCAAGCAGAAAAAGCGCTAAGAAAAGCAATTGTTCTATCCAATAATGATCCTGAAATTATTTATAAGCTCGGAGGTATGTTGCATAAGCTTGGGAAATATAGTGCAGCTGAAGAAACTTACAGGCAAGTTATTGCAATTAAGCCGGATTTCTTATCTGCTAGACATATGCTAGCAGCATTGACTGGAGAAAAAAAACCGTCGGCACCTAGAGATTATGTGGAAAGGTTATTTGATAAATATGCCTCAAATTTTGAAAATGATTTAATTAATAACCTCGAATATAAAATCCCAAAATTAATTACTGAAACAATTTTGAAGTATAGTAATAGTAAGTCCCTAGGTACTATGGTTGATTTAGGGTGTGGCACAGGCTTATTTGGTTCGGAAGTAAAGCACAAAGTTGAAAATCTGGTTGGGGTGGATTTATCAGTAAGGATGCTCGATGTTGCTAGAAAAAAAAACGTTTATCATGAACTTATTAACGAAGATATCTTAACATATCTTTCTGAATCTATCTTAAATTTCGATTACTTTGTATCAACTGATGTATTTATCTATGTTGGTGACTTATCAGAAGTATTCAGATTGATAAAACTTTGTAACAAAAAAACTGGCAAGTTAGTTTTTTCTACTGAGCATCTTGAGGGGGAGGGTTATATGTTAGAAAAATCCGGACGGTATTCGCATTCAAAAAAATATATCGAAGGCTTATCAGAGGAATTTGGATTTAAGCTCATTGAATGCCAAATAGTTTTTTTGAGGAAAGATGGAAACCAAACCATAAATGGAGCCTTATATTTATTAGAATTTTGATTCATTTCCATAAACATTCAAAAACTTTTTAGAACTCGAAACTGAAGATGATTTTCTTCATAAAAATAGAGATGATAAGCTCGCTCACATCGGACACAAGTTCACGATTAATTTTAAATTAGCTGTTGTTAAGGACAGCTTGAAATATGCAGATGAAAAGCAGAAAAATCTCGGTTATAAAGTTATTGAGGGACGAAATTCTTCAAGAACAAAAATACTTGAATTATAACGAACTAGACTTAAAAAAAAAGCGGTGAGGATTTAAATGAAAATAAGACGTACAACAAAAGAAGCAATTCCCAGCTATTCAGTCACTGTCCAATAGCGGTGTAAGTGGATATTAAAAATCTAATTTACGGGAACATAAAATAGATGTATATCTTTGTGGGAAGATTGGTTTGGGTGTTAATTCCATTCTTATTTTTGACATGCAAAAGTATGGCAGAACTCAGGTCTACGTCGCTTGGTTATGGTGATTACAGGGATGTAGACTGGAATACAACTTTTTACGATAATGCGGGAATGCCTTCGAGAGAGTCTAAAAAAAATGGGTAACAAATAATGAGGAAACATTTTTAAGATTTAGGTTGAAAGATGGTGATATAGGGAAGGCACCAACTGACCCAGTTAAACGAAGGAATATTAAATATATGGAGCGTGCAGAGTTAAAGTCACGAAATTATTTTAAAAAGGATAGCAGGTATGACATAAGTATTTCATTTAATGAAAATATTATATTTAATGAAAAAATACATGTAAGTAAGTGTGGTGCTCCACATATAAAATTTGGTATCTAAAGAGGTAGAGGTTTAAAAAGAAATGACGTTTCTTCCATCGAATTCCACAAGATAAGCGTTGAGAAAAGAATAAATTAATTTAAATCTTTTTGGTATTTTAATAGAATTAAACTCTCATCAACTACCTCCAAACTAAAATCAGACCATTCCTCTGGATATTCTATTTGTAACTTCTCATATTTAATTCTTTTCTTTTCAACTATTGAAGAAATTGACTAATCAACTACTTGTACCGAATGTACATCGAATTTGCATTGTTGCTAAACGCACTTCTGTTGGGAGTAATGACGTCTTTTATGATAGTTACATCGCCCACAGTGTTCAAAACGCTTGACGAAGAAAATTCTAAAAAGTTTCTGAGATATATATTTCCTCGCTTATTTAACTATTGCTTTCTCATTTCAGCATTTGTATTCTTGTTTTTCGCCCTGGGAGATTTTTTTTACGGGACTGTGGTTGCTATTGGCGTATCAATAAGTTTTTTAGTAAATACCTATCTTTTGACGCCTAGAATAAATATGATGAGGGATTTATCACTTTCAGGCGACAAAGCGTCAGCAAGGTCATTTAAGTACCTACACCTGGCATCAGTTCTTTTATATCTTTTCAATATGCTGTTTGTGATTTCGGTATTTATTCTTTATTACATTAAATGACTCTTATTAATATCATATAAAAGGTAGATTAGTCGCCCGTTCAACAGTCGGTATGGAAACATGCGCCTCATAATTTTTGTATTTTCTTTTATTATCATAAGTTCAAAATCTGCTTTTGCAGAAACTATTCAAATTGATTTTACAGCGGATGACTCCTACAGCATTGAAGTCGCCAAAATAGATGTTGGGGACACTATAGAGTGGTTACCAAAAAATGAAGGGCATAACGTCGAGTTTCTGGGAGGTCCAGATTTTAATTCTTTGCCAGAAAAGTCAGATTTAAATGCGTTTTATTCGGTCACTTTTAATTTTCCTAGAGTATATTTATATCATTGTACACCACACGGAAATATGGGAATGCTAGGCCTAGTTATAGTGGGAAATGATTTTCACAATTTAAAGGATATTGAAGGGATAGAACTCTCCCGAGTAGCGAAATCAGTTTTACAAAGATTGATTAGAATTGCCCAATCAAATTCGTGATTACTCAAGAAAATCCTCAAACATATCAACCAAAGTTTTATCCACCACTTCTAAACTAAAATCAGACCATTCCTCTGGATACTCTCTTTCTAACTTCTTATCTTTCTGTCTTCTCTTCTTCACAATTGAATGGACATGATTACCTTCAAACTTCTTACCGCGTACATATAGATATCCTCTGTTGTTCGTTGATAAAGGCAAAAATAAAACTAAAATCTATGTGAAATTATATTCACTAATAGGAGAAGAGATACATGAAAAAAG
>CABZEG010000064.1 GCA_902524655.1 uncultured Alphaproteobacteria bacterium
CACCTTTTCTTTCTAATACAAAGGTAACTTCAGACTTTATAGACTTAAATGCGTCAGACGGGCAAAAGGAATAATTGGCATATCGCAAACACTCTACGTCCGGAATATCATTTCCAATGTAAGCCAGGTTTAACGGTAAAATAGAGTTAGCGACGCACCACTCTTTTAACAAAGAGAGTTTATCCCGTGATCCGCTTAATACCTCCGTTTTTAATTTTTTGCCCCTCTCAAGGACGACGCTATTTTTTTCTCGAGAAAGGATTAAAGTCGAAATTCCTAGCTCCCTTATTCTTTCCAAAGCGTATCCATCATCACGAGAGCACATTACACTTTCTTTTCCATCTTCACTTACAATTACTTTATTATCTGTTAGCACCCCATCAAAGTCCATCACAAGTGCGCGTATATCATTTGTCATCTTTTGAAAATCCTCAGATTACGATTATTCGACAATACATTTTTTAAGTTTCGCTCGTTGTGGTTTTTCAATTGTCAAAATATCTTCTTCTTTATAGCTAAGTGCTTTTTCAACATTTTTTATGTCTCTGCAAAGGCGTCGTAAGCCTTCCGGTTCCAAACTCGCGGCATGATCAGTACCTTTCCACGTTCTGTCCAATGTAAAATGTCTTTCTATCCAATCTACACCCAGAGTTACCGCAGCGATATCCGGTGCAATACCCAAATGATGACCTGAGAACCCAACGCCGCCCCCGGTAGTTTCCATTAGTTTTTGTAAATTTTTAATCTCTAATAAACAAATATCTTTTTCACTAACAGGATATCCAGATGTACAGCAGTATAGAACGAGATCATCAATCCTGCCTTTCTTTGTATAAAATTTTATGACTTGTGCGATTTCTGTTTTCTTTGTCATACCAACTGAAACGTGTATTTTGCCATTATAATTTTCACACAAGAACTTTTGCATTTTAAAATCCAAGTTGGTTGCTGATGGAACCTTTATAAATAACGGATTTAGTTCGGATATTTCTTTTGCGGAGTCCAGCTCCCAAACAGAGGACGTATATTCTATGCCAATGGTGCTACAAAAATCTTGCAATTCTTTATGTTGGTCAATGTTAAATTCTAAAGCCTCTCGATGTAAGCCATAAGTATTGCCGTAGGAATTCCAAGGTTCTGGATGTGGACTTTCGTATTCTTTTTTATTAAGTAATAGTTTATTGTTTCGTTTTTGAAACTTAGCTACATCTGCGCCACACCGTTTGGCCGCTTTAATTAAATCCTGGGCAATTTTTATGTCACCTTTATGATTACAACCAATTTCTGCGATAATTTTCACTGCCATTTTATAAAACTATCATTTTTCTTTCGTCAGGAAACTTTTTAATTGCGTGCAAGAATAACGCCAAAAGAATAAGGTCAAGAATTTTTGAAAGCGAAAGATTCAAGATGTTAGAAAAAATATAAAACTAAAATTTAGAAATGTTACGTCGTTATTATCCTTGGGTTTATTTATAATTGGGAGATAGGTATGTTAACTATCAATACAAACTACGCTTCAGCATTTGCGTCCAATGCGGCTAAGGCAGCAACAAAAGGGCTTGATAGTACGATGGAAAAACTATCATCAGGGTCGCGCATTAATTACGCAAAGGACGACGCCGCCGGTCAGGCAATATCGACGCGGTTGAAAGCGGAAATACAGGGCTTGCAAATGGCATCGAGAAATGCAGCTGATGCACAGTCATTAGTTGACACTGTCGAGGGAGCTCTGCAAGAGACGCATACCGTTTTATTACGGATGCGAGAGCTTTCTGTGCAATCAGCTAACGGAACTATGACTAACTCTGATAGGCAACATCTGAATGAGGAATTTACCCAACTAAGAAGTGAAATAGATAGAATAGCGCACAATACAAAGTGGGCCGGCCAGTCGACACTTAATGGCACGGAAACAGATTCAGGCACTCCTTACATCTATAAATCTTTTTCGTTTCAAGTTGGCGAAGGGGCTAATCAAACAATTTCAATTAACATCCGCAATATGAATTCGTTTGATATGTCATCACATTATGAAAGTGGATGGAATGGAGGCTCAACAGTCAATGGCGTACACACCATTACTGAAGATTCTGGGCCAACACATAGTCTAGGCATTACCGATGAGCCTACTGCCGGATTATCTATCAAAGCTATTGATGCAGCAATTGACAGTGTTTCCACAGAAAGAGGAAAACTTGGCGCTTTATCAAATCGACTAAGTAGCACAATGAGCAATCTAGATCAGATCACCGTAAATCTTTCTGCGTCGCAAGGCCGAATTCAAGACGCCGACTTTGCGCAGGAAACTGGTAATTTAGCGAAAAACCAAATCCTTCAGCAAGCGGCTACCGCGATGATTGCGCAAGCCAACGCTAGCAAATCGAGTGTTCTTTCTTTGATTAGGTAATACGAGATTTGTGGGTTTTAAGGAAAAATAAATGCTAAATGTTAACTCAAATTATAGTGCAAATTTCGCGTCCTATGCTGCTGCTAGTGCCGTTAAAGGGGTTAATTCAGCAATTGAAAAGTTGTCTACAGGGTCTAGAATTAACTTTGCCAAAGATGATGCAGCTGGGCTAGCTATATCGATGCGATTAAAAGCAGAGTTGCAGGGTTTGTCGATGGCATCAAAAAATGCCGCGGACGTCCAAAATGCTGCAGCCGTTGCAGATGCCGCCTTAAATACTGTGTCGTCATTAATCTTAAGAAGCAGAGAACTTTCCGTACTAGCGGCTAATGATACCTACTCAAATTCCGATAGAATAGCGCTCAACGCGGAATTCAGTCAACTTGTCGATGAAATCATTAGCATTGGCAATACTACTGAAGTAGCAGGAATAAAGCTTTTTGAGGATAAAACAGTGATGTTTCAAATAGGTGCCAATAGTAACGAAACTATAAACATAGAGGCACAGCATTTTAGCTCGGTTGGATTGTCCCGGAGTGGGTTCTTGCAAGGAAATATTCTAACGTCTTCGAGCGCGCAGCAAAATATTGTCCAACTAGACTTAGCAATAGCCGTTGTAAGTACTTACAGAGGACAAATTGCATCGTCCTCTTCCCAAATGGGTTACACCATCGCTAATCTTGATCAGATGCATTTAAACTTATCGGTCTCTTTTGGAAAAATACAAGATGCTGATTTTGCAAAAGAGACGGGCAATTTAGCGAAACACCAAATACTTCAGCAGGCAGCTACTGCGATGATTGCGCAGGCTAATGTAAGCAAATCAAGTATCTTGACTCTTGTGCGATAGATCTCACGATCAGAGAATAAAAAATAAGAAAATTAAAATAGTAT
>CABZEG010000065.1 GCA_902524655.1 uncultured Alphaproteobacteria bacterium
TCTGCACCGACATTCACACCCCTTTCAACATTTATAGATATAGGAATTTTACATTGGCCTGAACCGACTATAAGTGGTGTACAATTAAAGTATGTTTTAGCTAGGACTTTTAAATTAAAAATCGCATCGGGAACCACCGAGGACACAATTACCTTATTAATTTCTTTATAATAAATATCAGAAATATTGAATAATTGCTGTAACCATGTAAAATACTGATCTCCTGTCATGTTGCCATCAGTGGAGCACCTCCATTCCGCCAGTATTTTTTTATTTTTTGAAACTGCAAATACCGAGTTTGTATTTCCTACGTCTATTGCCAAAAGCATGTCTTAACTCCTAAAGTAAACATCTCCCGAATATATTTTTTTAATGCCGGTATTTTCACAAATTATTAAGCCACCAAGCTCATCCAATCCTAAAAATGTTCCCGTCTTAATTTCTCCTTTTTTGATAGAAAATTTGACCTTGGAACCTTTATCGTAACTCCTAGCTTGCCAAAAGTTTAACACTGAACGCAGATTCTGCTCCAAAATATTCGGTTCTAACAATATTAACTCATCATTAAATTTACTGAAAAAACTAGATCTATCAATTCTATTATTAGTATATTTTGAAACACAATGCGCGTCATATCGACATTCTAAGTCGGATCTTAACCTGGGAGAAGATTTTAAGTTTACACCAACACCAACTATAAGCCCAACGATGTTTTTCCCGGATATCTGAATGCTTTCGAGTAGAATTCCGGCAACCTTACCATTATCAATCATAAGATCGTTTGGCCACTTTAACCGGATATCGACGCCTTCTTTAACAATTTTTTTAATAGTATTATAAAGTGCAACTCCGAAAAAGAAGCCATAGAGATGAAGACAGGAACGTTCAATAGTTGGAAAAAATATTACAGATCCCATAAAGTTCCCTTCACAACTTAGCCAAGAATTTCCATTTCTGCCTTTACCATTAGTTTGCTGTTCGGCAATTATCCAAGTAGGCTTAGAAAAATGTTGAACTCTTCTTTTAATCTCTTCATTGGTGCTATCAACCGTCTTTAACCAAATTACATCACTGTCTTGAAACGAATAACTCATATCAATTAATACAGTAAACTTTCTGCTGCAGCTCGGGTTATTGGCTCAACACCCAGTAAATTATAGGTACCAAGAACGATCGCCATGGAAGAAAGAAATAAAACAAACAAATGACCAGCGGGTAATTTTGAATCTAAATTACCTTCTAACTCAGAAAAATATACAATGTAGACAATTCTTAAATAATAGAACGCTCCAACTACTGACATAATAGCTCCAATTATTGCAAGATACGCAAGTCCTGAATTGATAATTGCCATCATTACATACAATTTACAAATAAACCCAGCTAATGGTGGAATGCCTGCTAGAGAAAATAAAATTAAAGAAAATGCAAATGACGTGGCTGGATTGCTTTCAGAATATTTAGCTAGGGAATATATATCTGTAACTAGCACTCCATTTTTTTCCATATTCAATATAAAAGCAAAAATCCCTAACATCATTATTGAATAAAGAAACAAGTAAATTATAAAACCACTCAGACCCTCTGGAGACACTGCTGCTAAACCCATTAATGCGAAGCCAACGTGACCTATTGAGGAGTATCCAAGTAATCTTTTTATGTTTCTCTGAGCTATAGCGCCCAATGCACCAATTATCATGGAGCCACCCGAAAGAAAAACAAGAATAAGCTGCCACTTATCTGAAATGCCACCAAAAACATCAAATAAAACCTTAGCCAAAATCGCCCCAATAGCCAGTTTGGGAACAATAGCCATAAATGCTGTAACAGGAGTTGGTGATCCATCATAAACGTCGGGAGTCCACATATGAAAAGGAAAAGCTGCAAACTTGAAAGCTATCGCTGATAATAAAAATACCATACCAATCTGCAAACCAAGCGTTCTATCCGTATACATAATCGCCTTGTAAATCGTATGAAATTGTGTTGACCCAGTAGCGCCATAAACTAGTGATACACCGTATAAAAGCAGACCTGATGATAGGGCTCCAAGAATGAAATACTTAAGTCCAGCCTCAGTAGACTTTAAGTTATCTCTTCGGTATGCTGCGATAATATAAAGTGAAAGTGATTGGATTTCTATACCTAAATATAATGTCATTAAATCATTGGATGAAATAACAATCATCATTCCAAATACAGAAAAATTAATTAGGATTGGGAATTCATATTTTAATAAATTATTTTTCCTTAGGTAAGTATCACTTAAATAAACTATTACGGCAGACAGGGAAAGTATCAACATTTTGAAAAAAGCCGTAAATTCGTTACTGGTATAAAATCCATTTATTAACGGATCAGGATCAACTGGATTCAAATAAACCAGCGTTGCGGTTATCACTAATGCGATAGCCGATAAATTATTTCCATGGGACAGAATTTTATTCGACTTAACAAAGAGCATTACGCTCAAAAAACTCAAGTTGAAAATAACTAAAAATAACTCAGGGACAATAAATTTTAAAATTTCAGACATATCAATTAATTTAACTTCTTTATAAAATCGGCGACTGTCATTGCGTATGTCTCCAAAATGGGTTTGGGATAGATTCCAGATAGTACGATTAATAAAACCAGAGGGTATAGGCAAAATTTTTCTCTAAGTGAGAGATCGTCTATTCTTTTTAAATTTTCTTTAACTAGTTCTCCAAATACAACTCTCTTGTACAATAGTAGTCCATAGCAAGCTGAAAGTATAACTCCGATAGCACCAAAAATTGCATAAATGGGAGCAACTTTAAAAACACCTAAAAGCGAAAGAAATTCACCTATAAAACCAGAGGTACCCGGCAATCCTACATTGGCTAACGTAAAGACCATAAAAACTAAAGCATAATTTGGCATCCTATTTACCAAGCCACCAAATGCTAAAATTTCTCTTGTATGCGTTCTTTCATAAATAACCCCTACCACAAGAAATAAAGCTGCTGATATAAACCCATGACTTACCATTTGGAATATTGCACCATCAATCCCCTGTTGGTTGAATGAAAAAAGGCCAATCGTCACAAATCCCATATGAGCT
>CABZEG010000066.1 GCA_902524655.1 uncultured Alphaproteobacteria bacterium
CGGACACCGCGCTAAGCTGGACACAAACGATACAATTTTAGAACTTTATGAAAAAACTAGGTCGGAAGGTTTTGGAACTGAAGTCAAAAGACGAATTTTAATTGGGACGTATGTGCTCTCCTCTGGCTACTATGATGCGTACTATAAGAGAGCGCTGAAAGTCAGGAGCCTAATCAAGGATGATTTTGATAAAGTGTTCAAAAAAGTTGACTTGATATTAACACCCACAACGCCAACGTCAGCCTTTCCTTTAGGCTCAAAGGGTACACAAGACCCTGTGGAAATGTATATGAATGACATATTTACTGTTCCTGCCAATCTTGCTGGCCTCCCGGCCTTAAGCCTGCCAGTTGGATTGGATGAACTTGGGCTTCCACTTGGAGTACAACTTATCGGTAATAATTGGCAAGAACCATTGCTATTAAATGCTGCATTCAATCTTGAAAAAGCACTAGCATTTGATAGAAATCCCAATAATTGGTGGACATTATGATCAGACATATCTATTTTTTTTGCATTTTATTTCTGTTTGGCTGTCAAACGGATATGTCTAGTGAAACTCAGATAGTAACGGGAAACTCAGAATTAAAGATTAGTGATGGTGTATTAGATCTCTCTCAGTTTTCTCAAGAGCAGCAAAAATTTGAAAGAGAACAAGCAGCTAAAAGGCGAGAGGAACTAAAAGCAGGAAGAGTTGTTTTGGAGGCTAACGGAAAAGAAAAACTCAATGACAAGTCGGTAAATTTAGCAGTTTTTGCTCGAAGCGTATCAAATGATATAGGTGAAAAAATTTATTACAGAATTTTTTTAAGTAATGATGGTAGCTCGGGCTGTAAAAAATTCTTGAACAAAAATAATGCTCAAATTTTTTTTCTTGAAAATGGAGGACCAAAAAACGATTTTTATAATCTTGATATAGATGGCGATGGCTTTGCCTGCGAATGGGATCCAGCAATTTATAGAAAAATTGAAGCACACACTGAAAGTAACGAGACAAATAATTAGAATATGCTCTGATAAGATGCTAAATATTTTACACCATTATCTTGGTACAAAAATTCTTAATAGAATTGAACCGGAAATTTCCCATTCTATAGCACTATGTTACCTTCGGCTTTTAAACCAATTTGTTAGAAAAAAAAAATTTGGAGCTTCTACATTAAAAACTCAAATAGCCGGGATGGAAGTGCCGTCACCCATAGGATTAGCTGCAGGTTTTGATAAAAATGCCGAGGTCTTTAACGCCACCCTCTCCTTAGGTTTTGGTTTTGTGGAAGTTGGTACAATTACTCCATATCCTCAAACCGGCAATTCAAAGCCACGTTTATTTAGACTTCCAGAGGAGGAAGCTTTAATAAATAAAATGGGTTTCAATAACAAAGGAATGTTATACGCATCAAAAGTTGCAAGAAAACAAAAGCTCGGAGTTGTGGGCGTTAATTTAGGGGCAAACGCAAAAAGCATAGATAGAATTTTGGATTATACTCTTGTTTTTGAGTTTCTTGCTCAGCTATTTGACTATGTAACAATAAATGTATCCTCACCTAACACAAAAAATCTTAGAGACTTGCAGAAGCCTGAAACGTTGGAAAAGATCTTGCAGAACGTTAGCAGCATCAATATGTCTTTAAAAAAAAAGGTACCCATTTTTATTAAAATTGCACCCGATCTTAGCATAAATAATATTACTGAGATACTAAATGTATGTGAAGAAAATAATGTGTCCGGCCTAATTGCAACTAACACAACAACAAACCCAAGCACTTTAAAAAAACCCACACATTTTGAAGGAGGCTTATCAGGGAAGCCGCTTATGAACCCATCAAACAAAATACTAAAAATTCTCGCAAAAAGAAAGAATGCGTCGACAGTTCTTATAGGAGTAGGTGGTATTTTCTCAGCAAAGGACATATACGACAAAATAAGGATGGGAGCATCAGCTGTTCAAATATATACATCCTTCGTTTTTCATGGGCCTAGGCATATTAAAAAGATGGAAGTAGAGCTAGAGAATCTTCTTATAAATGACGGGTATAGCTCTATCGACGGAGCAGTTGGAGCTTTAATTAGATGAGAAAGAACTGTGGATCCTATCTAATTTAGTCCATAAAGTTATTGCCCTTGTTGTGTTAAAAATTACGATGGAAGCCCACAGCCCAATGTTTCCCATTAACGGAATTAGGGTCGTTGCGCATATAATAAAAACTGTAAATGATTGAATCATTGCGACTCTTATCTCTTTGCCCCTAGCTGCACCCAGGAAAATGCCGTCATAAACGTAGGAGAAGGCACTAACTATAGGCATTATCGATATCCAAATTATAAAATCATAGCAGATTGACCTTATCATATTAATGGAGGTCATCAAATCAATAATCAGAAACCCTAAGAAATATAGACAAAAACCAATAATAAGTGAAAATATAAAGCCAAGCTTGATAGCAGACTTAACCACTTTTTGAAATAGTCCACGTCTTCGTTGACCTATCGCCTCTCCAACCAAAATCTCAGAGGAAAAAGCAACCCCGTCAAGCGCGTAAGCCGACAAAAAAGTAATCTGCAACAAAATGTGATTAGCCGCCAAAATTTCAGAGCCGAAAAGTGTGCCAAAAATAAGGTAAGATAAAAACACAGACTGAAGAAGTGTTGACCTGATTACAATATTTACATTCAAGAGAATAAAAGGTCTCCACTTTCTTGATAAAAAGATTTCTCTGCTCTTTATTCTCTCTTTATTGAGCAAAAATTCTCTACACAAATAAATTCCAAAACAAAAACCACAGAATTCTGAAAGCATTGTGGCATAGGCAACACCAGCTATTCCCAAGAAAAGTAACTTAACAAAAATAATATCGAGTAGAATATTTAAGATATTAACAGCTACCAATAAGCACAGCGAATGAAAAGTTCTGCCCATCCCAAATAGCCAGCCAACAAACACAAACATAGAA
>CABZEG010000067.1 GCA_902524655.1 uncultured Alphaproteobacteria bacterium
CTGCTAAGGACAATCCTTGGTAGGCCCCGTTTAAAAGCACTATTAAAATAAAAACCAAATTTGTAGGTATGATAGACTAATGAAATAAACACCAACCAATTTGTGATTGCGTATGCTATTGGAGGCGCTAAAAACTCTAATGTATCTAGTAGGGAATAAGCAAGACTTACGTTTAAGAAAACAGATGCCAGCGAGTAATAAAAAGGTATCCTGATATTTTTCCCGGCAAAATAAAAGTTGAGTAATAGCATTTGTAAGCTTATTGGTATAATACTTAAGCTATAAATTGATAAAGCTTTACTAGTTTGAATAGCATCATTCACTAAAAAATTGCCTCTTTGAAATAGAGACGATATGATCTCGGAATTTAAATATATTAAACCTACAGAGGCAGGCAGTGCAAAAATAAGGGACAGTTGCATAGACCGGTTTAGATATGAGTTGCCCTCAACTTTTCGACCACGTTTTTTGAGTGAACTTAGTTTTGGTAGAGTAACAACATTTAAAGCAACCCCAATAAGCGCAATTGGAAGCTGTGCAAGCCTATCAGCATAAATTAGCCATACCATAGCACCATCAAAAAGCGACGATATCTGTCTGCCCACTATGAGATTTATTTGTGAAACGCCACTTGCTAAACTAATGGGTATTGCTTTTAAAAATAGTTCTTTTGAGATACTTAGATTCGGATTTAAGGCAGATAAATTTACTGAAGTAAGAGAAATTCCATTCAACCTGCATGCTCTGAAAACCATTATTAAGTTGACAAAGCCAGAGGCCAATACAGCTACGCAAAGGTTATAACCAAAATCACCAGAGTAAAGGGCAGAATAAATTAATGAACCAATAAGAAATAAGTTTAAAACACCCTGCGTAGCGGTACTGATGTGATACAGGTTGAGAGCATTAAGTACTGAATTGAATAATTGTACCAGGGAGATGAGAAGAATGTACGGAAACATTATCCTTCCATATAGTACTGCCAATTCGAACCTTTCGTCATATAAAAAACCAAACGCAAGTGCTTTTATTAAAGCAGGCATAAAAATCACTCCTAGGATTGAAATCAAACCTAAGATTATAAAAAGAGAAAAAAACACAATTGTAACAAGCTCGTTAGTGTTTTTTTTTCTACCTTTGACACCTATAAAAATCGGTATAAACACTTTATTAAATGAACCCTCAGCAAATATTCGCCTAAGCATATTCGGAATAGTAAAGGCGAGTAAAAAAGCCTGAACCACTGGACCTGAACCAAGAAAAAGAGCCAGAAAAATATCGCGTAAAAATCCTAATATTCGGCTAAATAGTGTCCAAAGACCAACAATTGAGAAGTTATTAATAAGAGAGGATTTCTTTGTCATTAATTTTTTAGCGCCTTCTTAAAATGTTTATCAAGATAAAACAAAAGCTCCTTCCTCACTTGCTCTAGCTTTTGTGAGGATGTAATTTTTTCGCCAAATAAATCATTTACATAAAATGTGTCTACAGCTTGCTCTCCATATGTAGCAATTACCGCAGACCTTATCGTAATTTGGTTCCGAAATAGTGTATTTGTTATGTCATATAGAAGGCCTAATCTATCTCGAGTATCAACTTCGATCATAGTTTGCTTATGCGACCCTTTGTTATCAAAAGAAATCTTTGTGGGAACCTCAAAGTACTTCTCACGGTCTTTTATTTTGTCTTGTTTCTCTAGAATTGATTTTGTGATAAGCTCCCCTGAGAGAGTTTTCTTAACTGTTTCTAACAACTTTTTAGTTTTTCTTTCATCATATTTTTTTCCAAGATTGTCATGTATCCAAAAAATGAAATTTGCTATTCCGTCTTTTGTTGTAAATGTTTTTGCATCAATAACATTAGCAGAGGCAATTGCTAGTGCTCCTGCCAATCTTGAAAAAATGCCAGGATGGTCTTCCATGACAAAAATTATCTTTGTTATATCACGCTCGTTGTCATATGCAGGTTCAACCTGCAATGGATCTTGCTCAAGCCTTATGATCATTTCGGCTATAAGCTTTTGGGTTGGCGTATCTAAAACTAGCCAATAAGCATCAAAATGGCGCAAAGTTTCCTTTTTGATATCTTCATTGTTTAACCCCTGGAGATATCCCTTAAGCTTTGTCTTTGCTGTATCTATTCGCTCTGACCTTGTTTCAACCTTGATATCTTTTGAAACCAATTTAAGTGTTTGAAAGTAAAGGCTCTCAAGTAGAGACTTTTTCCAATTGTTCCATGAATCAGAAGATACCCCTTTTATATCACATACAGTAAGTATAAATAGTAGATCTAGTGTTTCTCTATCTGTGACATACTCTTGAAAATCTATAATTGTTTTTTGGTCTGATAAATCTCGTTTTTGAGCAAAATCAGACATCATTAAATGATTTCTCACTAACCAACAAATTTTCTTACGCTCACTATCTTTCAGAGAAAACCTTTTACATAATTTGGTAGCAATTTTCTCACCCTCAATAGAGTGGTCATTTTCTAGCCCCTTTCCAATATCATGAAAGAGTATTGAGAGATACAGTACTTTTCTATTAAGAGATTTCCTCGAAAATATATCCTCAACAGCTGTGCCATAGTTTTTTGGTAATTTTTCCATCTCGGATAAAATCTTTAAGCATTGGATCGTATGTTCGTCTACAGTGAACCAGTGGTACATATTAAACTGCATTAACGCTACAATTCTGCCAAAGTCAGGTATAAATGCCCCTAAAAATCCAACTTCGTTCATTCTTCTCAGAACTCTTTCGGGATTGCC
>CABZEG010000068.1 GCA_902524655.1 uncultured Alphaproteobacteria bacterium
ACAGATGTCCTCCGGGGCCTTACGAGCGTATTTCTATGGTTGCTCATATACTTAAAGAAAAAAATCCCACTGCGAAAATTGTTGTTATAGATCCAAAAAATAAGTTTTCTAAACAAGGTCTATTTATGGCCGGCTGGGAAAAGCACTATCCTGGAATGGTTGAGTGGATTGATAACGATACTCACGGTGGCATTAAAAACGTAAACCCAGAAACAATGGAAATTGAGACTGATCTTGATACATTTAAAGCGGACGTTGCTTGTGTGGTACCAGCCCAGAGGGCGGGTGCTATAGCAATGAATGCCGGTGTAACAGATGGAGATTGGAGCCCAATAGTTCCTGCATCTATGCAAACCAAGGCAGATAGTAATATTTACGTTCTGGGGGATGCATCAGTTGCGTCTGCAATGCCAAAATCTGGTTTCTCTGCAAATAGCCAAGCAAAGGTTGCAGCAAATCATATAAGGGGCGAACTAACTGATAGCAGAGTATTTCCTGCAAAATTCTCGAATACATGTTGGTCCTTGGTAGCAACTAATGACGGAATAAAGGTTGGAGCGAATTATAAGGCTGGAGAAGAAAAGATCGAAGTAGTAGATAAGTTCGTCTCTAAAACAGATGAGAATAATGCTAAGCGTAAGAAGACCTACGAAGAGTCTATAGGGTGGTATAACGGTATAACTACCGATATGTTCTCATAGTTTTTGTTGAGGAAGGCAGTCTTTCAACTGCCTTCCTATCTACATTCCAATGACCCTTACTGGTGAGGGCTTTTCTGGTTTTATTTCCTGTTTATCAACGATGTAGTTTTCTAGTACATCGTATATAGGAGGACCTTCTACGTTTTCATTTACAGATCCCCAGCCAGACACTACATACTCTTTGGTTTTCTCAATAAGTTTACCATTTCGTATTAATTTTAAATTTTTTATGCGATGCCCCATCTTTTCTTTTGGGTAGCACTCATATGTCATGCCACCCACTCTCACCATATCTCCACCTTGCTGAAAAAACGGATCAGGATTAAAAATATTATCGCAAACATCTTCAAGTAATTCTTTGATTGCTTTTCCAGTCATTCTAATTCTGTAGACTTCCGGATAGTTTATGGCGGTTTGACTGTAAATATCCTCGATAGTTATTTTTTGGTCAGGTAAAAGGGTCGTTCCCCATCGAAAACCTGGACTTAATGAAATTTCACTATCTCTTTGTTCAATTATCGAGTCACAAATTACATCATCCCAGGTTCCGTTAAAATTACCCCTCCTGTACAATAGTGCTCCCGTTCGGCCAATGACTTTCTGGGAATCCATTTCGAAAGGAGCTCTTACCTCATTTATCTTCTCCATCATCTCTTTGTCTGACTTTAATATTTCAGAAAAAACTGGAATTAATGATGATGTGCTATCAACAACTTTTCCGTTACTAACCTTTAAATCTATTCGCCCCAAGTACTTCCCATGAGACCCCGAAGATAACAAGAGAGTATTGTTTAATCTAATTGCATGAGGTATGGCATCATGAGTATGGCCTGTCAAAATGACATCTATACCACTAATAATTCTGGCAAGTTTTTGATCTACATCGAACCCATTATGCGAAAGCAAAACCACTACCTCTGCACCATTTTCTCTCGCTTTGTTTACATTCTCCTGTAGCAACTCAGTGCGTATTCCAAACGACCACCCTTTAACCAAGTAGCTCGGGTTTGCAATAGCGGTATACGGGAAATGCTGGCCAATAACTGCTACCTTTACCCCGCCTTTTTCAAAAAATGATGTACTATCAAAAACTTGTTCATCCCATTCTGTATCAAAAACGTTTCCACCTATAAATGGGTAGTCAAGTTGTTTAGTCAGTTCTTTTAGCCTCTCCTTACCGAGTGTAAACTCCCAGTGCCCTACCATAGCATCTGGTGAAAGTAGGTTCATCGCAGAGACCATATCCATACCCTGTGTTTGAAGAGATGTGTATGATCCTTGCCATGTATCGCCACCGTCCAATAGCAGAACCTTATCATTTCCTCTTTCTTCACGAATAGATTTAATTAGGTAAGCGGTTCGATCCAATCCCCCCAATTTCCCATACTCTTTGGCAAGGCTTACATAATCCACCATGGTATGCGCATAAGCCAAAGGCGTATTTTTTTCTATTGCAAAATGTCGCAAAAAATCGCTGCCTACCAAATGAGGTGGAATGCCTTCAAAGTCTCCTACTCCGTAGTTTTCTGATGGTGGTCGGAAATATATAGGCTTCAATTGTGCGTGCATGTCGGTTATATGCAACAAGGTGACTTGCCCCTTTGAGTCAAATTTTAGAAGGTCAGCTTCCGTAATGTTTTTTGGAGAGGCGATTGTTGGGAAGCTACTGGTAGAAAAAAGACCCCCCATTACCGACAAATATTGTAGAAATTCTCTTCTGCTAAACATTACCTCAGTGTAATGATAATTCCTTAAATATAAAAATGAAAAAAGTTAGTCTTCTGGAGTTACGTCGATATCTTTTGCTTTTC
>CABZEG010000069.1 GCA_902524655.1 uncultured Alphaproteobacteria bacterium
AATAGGTTCCAATATCTGTTCTGTAAAAAATGTTGTCGTTTTCTATCTTAGTTAGCTCTTTATATACTATTGCTATAGCGTCTTTAAGATTTTTGCTTCTGACCGTAAAACTAAAAATTCGTCCCCCAGTATTGCATAAAAAGTTATTTTCTAAATAAGTGCCAGCGTGGAATATCTTTAACGCTTTATTATATTTTATATCAACTATGTCGTTGAGTTCACAATCACTTCTTGGATTTTTTGGATATCCTTTTTCTGCAACAATAACTGTGATAGCACTGTCACATGCCTCATTAATAGATAAACTAGATAATTCATTTTTTGCTCCACTAAAATATATATCGAATATCTGAGCACCTAATCGAACACACAGAGCTTGACATTCAGGATCACCAAAACGAACATTATATTCAATGAGTTTTGGCTCTCCATTGTTCAAAACTAGTCCTGCATAGAGTATTCCGGAAAACTCATTACCAGTTTCTTTCATATACTCTACTGTTGGCTTAATGATTTTATTCAAGATCTTTTGTAAAATTTTTTTTGTTAGTAAAGGAGACGGCGAAAAGGCACCCATTCCACCAGTATTAGGCCCACGGTCATGATCGAAAGCTCTTTTATAGTCTTGTGCGCTTCCGATGTATTTTATTGTCTTTTTATCAATGGCAAAAAAGACGCTCATTTCTTTGCCCTCAAGGTACTCTTCAATTATAACCTTACTTTTCACTGTTCCAATTTTTCCTGCAAATATAGAACTTATAAAATTGTCGGCCTCTTCAATATCGCTTGAAACTAAAACTCCCTTACCTGCAGCAAGTCCATCTGCTTTAATTACGTAGGGTGTAGGTTGTTCTCTCAAAAATTTCTTAGCGTCATCAACTCTTGAAAAAATCTCATAATTTCCAGTAGGTATTTTTTTGTACTTGCACATACTTTTGGTGAAGGATTTTGAGGCTTCTAATTGAGAAGCTTCCATGGTTGGCCCAAATACCAATATATTTTTTTCTTTGAGAGCGTTTGTAAGACCTTGCTCGAATTGCTTCTCAGGCCCGACTATTACAAGATCAATGGAATGCAGCAAACACATTTCCAGGATTTCGTTATTTGATGTCATATCAATATCAACATTAGTTGCTAATTCGGTGGTCCCGGCATTCCCTGGGCTACAATAAATTTTGGTACATCTTGGATTTTGGGATACAGCCCAAGTTAATGCGTGTTCCCGTGCACCGTTTCCAATAATCAAAATTTTCATTCTCTTTCCAATCCTTTTCGATCATGATACTTATAGAAATGATTATATAAAGAAATAAAAATCAGTTGTAATCTAAAGACTATGACAAAAGAGAACATACCGGAATTTACTGTTACGACCCTATCCCAATCGATACGAAATACATTAGAAACGGAGTTTGAATATGTCAGGGTTAAGGGGGAACTTGGCAGGGTTAGCAGACCTGCCTCTGGCCACGTATATTTTGACCTTAAAGATGACAAATCAATATTAGCTAGCGTTGTGTGGCGAGGTACCAAACTAACCAACAGAGATCTAATCGATGAAGGAAATGAAGTTGTCTTAGTAGGTCGCATATCGTCTTTTTCTGGACACAGCAAATATCAAATAATTGTGGAGGATATACAAGCAGCGGGGATTGGGGCTCTACTTGCAATGTTAAATAAGCGAAGGGAAAAGCTTGCGGCCGAGGGTATATTTAGTGAAAAAAGAAAACTAGCTTTACCAACGTACCCTCTTAGTATCGGAGTAATAACGTCTATATCTGGGGCAGTTATTAAAGATATTTTGAATAGAGTTGAAGCTAGATTTCCTGTAAAGGTTATTATCTTCCCAGTTACTGTTCAAGGAGATAGCTGTGCGAAAGATGTTATAGAAGGAATTAACTTCTTCCATGGGGAAAAAGCCAATACCAAAGACCTTAGTCCTGACTTATTAATAATTGCCCGGGGAGGGGGATCGTTTGAAGATTTATGGCCTTTCAATGACGAAAGTCTCATCAGAGCCGTATCAGAAGCAAAGATACCCATAATCTCAGCTATTGGACATGAAACCGATACAACATTATTAGACCTTGTTGCGGATGTGAGAGCGCCAACTCCCACAGCAGCGGCCGAGATTGCCTTGCCAAATCGAACAGAAATTTTAGGGCAGTTAAATTACCTTTCTACAAATTTAAGAAATAGTGCGGAAAAGATAACATTTTTAAAAATGTCTTTGCTTAATCAATGTTCTGCAAAGCTTAAAAGTCCATACCAGAGCCTGAAGGATATGAAAAAATCAC
>CABZEG010000070.1 GCA_902524655.1 uncultured Alphaproteobacteria bacterium
AGAACAGAGGTGCAAACCAAGTCGGGTTGGATATCATTTCAGGAATATTTTGTCAAAAAACGGTGTTCACCGAAAATTATAAAACTAAAATACTCCGGAATTAAATCCGCCAAAATCACCAAAGAGGCAGAAAAAGCGCTTTTTCATGCTGAACTTATAATTATTGCTCCGTCTAATCCTTTAGTAAGTATAAAACCAATACTTGAAATACCTAGGTTTAAATCGATAATTCAAAAAAATAATAAGAAGGTGATAGCAATAAGTCCGTTGATCCAAGGAAAGGCTGTAAAAGGTCCTGCATCAAAAATGCTTAAACAATTAGGTTTCAAGCCAAATTCTTTTTCTTGTATGCAGTTCTATAAAGATATTTGCAAATCATTTATTCTCGATAGGTCCGATATAGGCTTAGAGAAACAATTTATTTTACTAAATCAAAAACCTATATTTACGAACACTCTGATGACCTCTCTTGCAGACAAGAGACGGCTGGCTAACTTCATAATCAATCAACCTATTGATTGATCTTTTAAAAGACTTTAGAACTTTTTAAAAAAGTTGATTACAGATAGTGATCTATGACTAGTAATTATATTATCGCAAATTAAGGTAGCTATTGAAGAAAATGTCAAATTCAACGTTAAATTTAAATATAATTCCGCATATTCCTGACATTGATTACGGTGATAACATTAGTGACATCCTGATTTCTGCTCTCAACAAATCATCTATATGTCTAAAAGAATTCGACGTTATTTGTATAGCACATAAAATATTTTCAAAAGCTGAGGGATGTATAATTAATTTAAAAGAAATTTCTCCCTCCAGAAAAGCAATCGAACTTGGGAAAAGCCTTAATAAGGACCCAAGAAAAGTCGAAGTCGTATTACAAGAAAGTAATAATATTATTCGCTCTTTTAAAAGAGAGGAACAAAATGAAGGAACTCTCATTTGTCAACATAAACTTGGATTTATCTGCGCTAACGCAGGGGTTGACCAGTCTAATATAGCTGGTCAGGAAACTGTAGCGACCGTTCCTAAAAATCCTGACCTTAGTGTGCAAGTTTTAAGAGATAAACTAAAAAATTACTTCGATTTGGAGAATTTGGGGATAGTTATGAGTGATACCTTTGGAAGGCCATGGAGGATTGGACAGGTCAATGTCGCTATTGGTGTCGCAGGAATACCCGCAACAAAAAAAGAGCAGGGAACTACAGATGCTTGGGGAAATCAATTATACGTGACAGAACCAGCTTTTTGTGATGAAATAGCGGCATCTTCGGGGTTGCTTATGAGCAAAGCAGGGAAATGTCCTGCAATTTTATTAAGAGGGCTTAGCTGGAGTGGTAAATATGGCTCTGCAAACAACATTCTACGGAAACAAAATGAGGATATGTTTAGATGAAATTATCAATTATTGGAGGAACTGGGCCCCAAGGTAAAGGCCTTGCCCTTAGATTTGCTAAGGCAGATTTTGAAGTTGCTTTGGGGTCACGTGATGAATCCAGGGCTATCGAAGTTGCAGATAGTTTAACATCAAAAAACCAAAACCTCGTGGGGTCAATAACTGGGCTTTCGAATAGCGAAGCAATAGCATTCACGGACAAGTTTATTATATTTTCAGTACCTTGGAGTGGTCACAACAAGACACTTTCTGAAATCAAAGGAATGCTAGCGGATAAGGTACTTGTTGACATAGTAGTTCCATTGGAAGACGGAAACCCCAGAAAAGTAGCTATGCCCCCTGAAGGCTCAGCTACAGAAGCAGCCCAAGCCATATTGGGGCCTGAAATACCAGTAGTTGGTGCCCTCCATAATGTTTCCGCGAATACACTTAATAACCTAGAGAAAAAAATTAATTGTGATATCTTGGTATGTGGAAACAATTTGGATGCTAGGTTAGATACTATAGAGTTGTTAAAAAACTTAGAAGTCGAAGCTTACAATGCTGGTGATGCAACATCAGCGAGATGTTTAGAGGCTATAACGCCTATATTGATAAGAATAAATATGTCTAAAGCGGTGCCTTTTTCACATGCTGGAATAAAAATTTGGCCACCGGAGGAATAAAAAAGGAGGACGATATGGAATTTGCAATTTGTTTTAAAGGGTTTGTTCAACCAGATCGAGCAAAAGCGCTGGTTAGATTGGCTGAAAGCGCTGGATTCACATATTGCTGGTTCTACGACAGCCACATTCTTTGGAGAGAAAGCTTTGCTCAAATGGCTATGTGTATGGAACACACAGAAAAAATGCGGTTTGGACCATGTGTAACCA
>CABZEG010000071.1 GCA_902524655.1 uncultured Alphaproteobacteria bacterium
AACAAAATATTGATAGCTTAAATCTAGAGAATTATGCCGGTATTGTGATCACTGGAACTGCGCTTTCGGATGAACCATCGAGATCGACAATAAACCTACTTATCGAAAAATCAAAAAATACAAAATGCCCAGTGATATTCGACGTTGATTACAGAGCAAATGCCTGGACTTCAATATCATTGGCATCCGCTGAACTTCGAGGAGTTGCAAAAATAGCTGATATGTGTGTTGGCAATAGAGAAGAGTTCGAAATAATGTTTGAACAAACGGATTTACGAAAGGTCAGTGCTAATTTTAAACCAAACCAACTAGTGTTATTCAAAAAAGGAGCTGATGGTTGTGACATTATTTTAGATGGTGAAACGGAGTCATATACCGTGTTTAAAGTGAAAGCAAAGAAACCGTACGGAGCTGGTGATGCGTTTTTAGGTACAATTCTTCACTCACTCTCAAATGGATTAAGTTTAGAATCAGCTATAAAAAGAGGTAACGCGTCCGCAGCTATTGTCGTTTCGAAAGAAGGATGCTCATCGGCAATGCCCAATCTTAACCAGCTAATTGAATTTATCGAGACACATTAGGAGTATAAATTGCACATACCGCCCCATGACAATGATAATAGACCCATAATTGATATACACGATGCAAAAGTTCCATACGCTTTTTTCAATAGGGTTACTTTAAATAGAGATGAAGAATTTGTATACGAATTAAAAGAGTATGAGAGCTGTATTGTCCCTGCGACAGGGAGTATTATTGTGAATGTCTATTCTTTGGACGAACGTTTAATAGGTAATCGGATTAATAACGTTTGGGACGGAGAGCCTGAGGGGGTTTATGTGCCAACGGGTTTAACCGCAAAAATAAAATGTGCCTGTGACCACGCGGAAATTTTTATTGCGGGAGCCAAGTATTCAGAGCAATTACAGCCATTCTATATTATGGGAGAAGATGTGGATGTAGTTCAATATGGGTCTGACGACACCAAAACTCATAGAAAAATTAAACACATCTTAGGACAAAAACAAAATGGAAAAGTTGGTCGCCTATTAGTTTCTGAGCTTTTTACTGTTGGTGAAGGTGGATGGTCAGGGTTTCCACCCCACAAGCACGATACTGATAGAGATGGTGAAACACACCATGATGAAGTCTACAACTTTAGATTCGATCCTAAGGAAGGATTTGCTCTTCAATTATTGCAAGAAGAAAATAAAAAGGTTGGAGATGCGCATCATATAGTGGATGGATCAACTTTTGTAATTGATAAGGGGTATCATCCTTGTGTGGTCGCTCCAGGTTATCAGATGTACTATTTCACAATTTTAGCCGGTAAATCTCAGAGATCTTTAGTTCAATATTTTCAACCTGAATATAGCTGGCAAGTCGAAACTATACCTGGCATTAAAGATATGATAGCCAAATTTAAATGACCTTATCTACACTCAGCCAAGAGCTTCATGTTGCTAGAAGCAAGAGGTACGCACTTGCAGGTTTAGTTATACTGGGATGGGAAGATGCAAAATATTATGTAAAGGCAGCAGAAGAAATTAGCTGCCCAATTATCTTGCAAGTTGGACCAAATTGCCGCGAAAACACTCCTATAGAAATAATGGGGCCGATGTTAAAAAAACTTGCAGAAGATGCATCAATTAATATCGTAACTCTATTGGACCACTCTACTAATTTAAAAGAGTGCGAAAGAGCTCTTGATAATGGCTTTTCATCAATTATGTTTGATGGGTCAAACATGGAACTTAACGAAAACATTGATATGACATGCAAAGCTGTGGAGCTTGCAAAAAATTATGGAGCATCTGTAGAGGCAGAGCTGGGAGTTGTTGGTTACGATCAAGGAATAAAATCTAAGTTTACTGAGCCGAAACTTGCACAAAAATTTTATGCAGCTACGCAGGTAGATGCTTTAGCAATTTCTGTTGGAAACACTCATCTCGAACAGGAGAAGGCAACAGAAGTCGATACCAAACTAGTCTCTCAAATTGAAAAATTTGTAAAGTGCCCACTCGTTATTCATGGGGGGTCCGGTATAAAGACCACTCAACTTCATTGGTTAGCAAAAAATACTGCCATTTGCAAAATTAATATAGGAACACAATTA
>CABZEG010000072.1 GCA_902524655.1 uncultured Alphaproteobacteria bacterium
GTAATCCTAAGCGTCCATCCATAACTTTACCCGGACCCAATGGTATAAGGAGATATGAGTTTAAATTAAATGATGGAGAGGGGTCTGAAAAGATAAGTGAAGATTTTACAAGAAAACTTTTAGCAAGTGTCGGAGTAGATGGACAAGCAAAGATTAGAAGATCACAAGTATACCAATTTCATGCGTTAATCTCTGCAGTATGGAAAAAAAAATCTGTATTTATTGCTGGTGATGCAGCGCATTTGTCTCCACCCTTCGCTGGGCAGGGAATGAATAGCGGAATTAGAGATGTAGGGAACTTGGCTTGGAAGTTGGCATTAGCTATAAAAAAACCAAAATCAAAAGATATACTAGAAACCTATTTTCAGGAAAGAAAAGATCATTGCTGGGCTCTAATCAACTTGGCTATACGAATGGGTAATATAATGGTGCCAAAAAACACTTTGGATTCTTTCTTTAAGGTGTCGTTTTTTAGGCTGATTAAGATAAATAAAACACTGTTTAGTTATGTATCTCAAATGAAATATCGACCCAAGCCTAAAATAAATACAGGCCTTATTTTTTTTCATGGGAAAGAGACAAGAGATGATAAAAAATTAATTGGAACGCTATTCCCACAACCCTTAGTACAAGATAAGAAAGGAATTTTGTCTAGTTTGGATGAGGTTTTGGGAAATAAATTTTCTTTAGTTTGTTATATCAAAAACCATGAGACGTATAGCAGTCTTGAGAAACATCTTAATAATCTTTCAAAAACTTGTAAGGTCGTTATTTTATTGAACCAATCATGCATGATTTTCCCAAGTAAGTATAAGATTGTTCGAGATTTTAATAATCTTTTAGAAAATATGGAGACAAGAGTGCCGGAGGATAGTGTTCTTCTAATCCGACCTGATAAATTAGTCTCTGCAATCTGTAAAAAAAATAATCTTCATTATTTATCAAATTTATTAAATAATAACGAGATATTTAGTTTTTAGAGTGTATAGTTACTATTAATTTAAAAATTATTAACATCTGGGGAGGAAGTTTAATGAAATTATTTTTAAGATTTTTAGTCGCATCCGCTTCTGTACTATTTCTTTCAATATCTGCATACGCAGGAGAAGTGGTACTTAAGTTCCATTCATTTCCACCAATGCCTGCAAATTCTAATGCAAAATTTGTAAAGCCGTGGAGTGAAAAGGTATTAGCGGAGTCAAATGGAGAAATAAAAGTTGAGATATATCCTGCGATGCAGCTTGGTGGTAAACCACCTCAACTTGTTGATCAAGTAAGAGACGGTGTAGTAGATATCGTTTGGACTGTTGCTGGTTATACACCGGGAAGATTTCCTCACTTGGAAGCGTTTGAGTTGCCTTTTATGCCCGCTTCAGCTGAGGCGACATCTCAAGCACTTCAAGAATATGTGGACACTGTAGCTGCTTCTGATCTTAAAGACTATAAGGTTTTAGCCGTTTTTTGCCATGCTCCAGGAAAAATTCATACTAAGGAAAAAGTTATAAAATCTGCAGCTGATTTAAATGGTATGAAGATGCGTGGTCCTACAAGAGTGATAACTAAAATGTTAGAAGGCTTAGGAGCAACGCCGGTAGGAATGCCTGTTCCTGCAGTTGCTGGAGCATTATCTAAGGGTGTGATCGATGGGATGGTTGTGCCTTGGGAAATTATGCCGTCTTTTAAACTTCATGAGCTTACAAAAGCACATACAACAGTTTCGGGTTCTAGAGGTTTATACACAACCCCGTTTTTGTTCTTAATGAATAAAGCGAAATATGAGTCTTTAAGTGATGAGCATAAAAAAGTTATCGATAATAACGCTGGTCTTGCCCTGGCAAAACTTGCTGGACAGCTTTGGGACGGTTTCGAAGTTCCAGCTAGAAAGTTAGCATTAGATGCTGGTGGAACCATACATTCTCTGTCTGGAGCCCCCCTCGCAGAAATGAAGGCGGCTGGTGAAGGACTTGAGAAGGATTGGATTAAATCAGCTAACGATCGAGGCCTAGACGGTGCAATGCTTGTTAAAACCGCGAAAGATTTAATCTCAAAGTATGACAAGTAAAAACACCTTTTTAGATATTGAAGACTCTGAGCGCCCAAATGATTTTTTTGG